>JAEZPL010000134.1 GCA_023413605.1 Pseudomonadota bacterium | reverse complement strand
CCAGCGCAGCCGCCCGCTGCCGAGCAGGCGGCGCAGGATGCGGTCCACCACGTCGCCGCGGCTTTTCGCCACCGGCGTGCGCACCACCCCGCCGCCGCCGAGCAGCCGGGCGACCGCCCGGTCGACGTCGCCGTCCAGGCTGCGCGGGGCGCGCGCCAGGACGTCGCGCGGGCTGGCCGGGGCCGGGGCGGCCCCCTCCTCCCCCTCCACCGCAATGGTGGCGGAGATGAACATGGCCGCATCCTCCTTCCCGGGCTCCAGCGTCCAGCGGACGCTCAGCACCGGTTCGGGCGGCGGAGGCGGAGACGATGCGGATAGCGCTGCGGCGGGTGTCGCCCGGGCGGGACGCGTGTCGAATAGGCCGGCGGATGGCGGTTCAGAGGATGGCGGATCGGAAGACGGCGGATTGCCGGGCGGGCTTGCGGGAAGGTCGAACAGCGACATCTGCCGCCATTCCGGCCGCGCGTCGAGCGCCATCATGGCCGCCGCCGCCATGTGCGCGCAGGCGTTTCGCCCGCAGGTGCAGCTTTTGTCGAAGACCACCCGGCTGCGGCCCCGCACCGGCGTGACGGTGACCAGCAGGTGACGGCCAAGATCGGTCACGGTCGCTTCGATCCGCCCCTCGGCCTCCGCCAGCACGACGGCGCCCGACAGGATGAGCGTGCGCCCCCGTTGCAGCGTCTTCGCTTCGAAGGCGCGCGACAAATCCTCCTGGGAGAAGGTGACCACGGCGTTTCCGTGCGCCGCGGTGCGCGGGGAAGAGTCGAAAAGCGACATGTCCGGAATCGGGCAGCGGAAAGGAAGGCGGCGAAAAGGATGGAACGCGAGAGAACGGGGCGTGAACGGGGGCGTGGGTATAGTCGCTCACCATGCCCCTACGCAAGCCCGCTCTCAACCCTGAACAAGCCCTCCAACTCAAACATTCCGGTTGCCAAGTCGCGGTAAGGCAGAGGGTGGCCGCGGGGCAGGCCCGCACAGTAAATGGCGTTCTCCACCCAAGCCGTGCGCGGCGGGCCTTTTCCGCACGCCCCAGACTTCAGGGCATGCGCACGGTGTAGAGGGGCGGCGGCGGACCGCAGAGCACGGCTTCTTCCCGCAGAAGTGCTGCGAAATGCTTCAGCATCGGCTCCACGTGGGGGCGGTTGCCGAGCGTGACGGTGACCACGCCGAACAGAATCACCGCAGCGGCGACCAACGGGCTCAAGTCCAGCGGAACCTCGGCCAGCCGGGTCTGCGCGAACCGCTTCCAGCCCTGCACGAACACCACCACCGCCAGCCCGCCCAGCGCCAGACCGGCCAGCACCTCCGACACCGAATGATGGCGCAGCAGGACGCGCGACGCCGCCACCCCGGCCACCGCGCCGAAGACCGCCAGCAGGAACAGGTTTCGCCGCCAGCCGTCGAGATGGCGCACGGCCAGGACCCCGGCCGCGCCGTAGACCGCGGCGCTGAGCGCCGCGTGCCCGCTGGGGCTGGTCAGCCGGTCGTCGAACAGATGGAAGTTGCACGCGTGCCCGGCGATCTTCAGCACGACCACCACCGCCACCATGGCGGCCAGCGCGGCCAGCCAGCCGGCGGCCGCCAGCACCGAATGCCGGCGCCACAGCACGGCGGTGATGACCCCCGACACGGGCAGCACGAACGGCACACTGCCCAGCAGGGTCACGGCTTTGGTCAGGGCCAGGAGCATCGAACCGCTTTCATCACGACTGTCTTCATGACAGCCGTCCTCATCGCAGGCGGAACAGCCGGCCGTCCTGGTAGGTCCAGGCCGCAGTGCTCTTGCTGTCAGCACTCTTGCCGTCCGTCACCGGCATGGAGACGGTCAGGGCGCGATCCTTCATGGTGACCTCCGGGGCGGTGCTGCAGGTCCCGAAGGGCAGCGAAACGCTGGGCTTCGGCCCGGCCAGGTCGAGCACGCGGTAGCGCGCGGCACAGCCGCCGTCCGCGTTCTGCTGGAGCAGGACCAGCCAGCGCCCCTGCGCGTTGTAGGCGTTCACGAAGGCCAGCGACGTGCTCTCGCGGTCCTCGTACACCACGCTGTCGTTGACAAGCACCTGGATGACCTTCGGCGCGGGGGCGACCAGTTGCACGACCTCGCTCCCGATGGCGGCGGTCAGCAGAACATCGCGGGCCTGCGCCCCCCCGGCGGCAAGCCCTGCAAACGCCGCCGCGGCCGCCATCGCGGCAAGACCCAACGTTTTCGTCAGCATACCAATCCTCTGCACCCGTTTCTGCACGGCGTTCCCCGCCCCGCCGGAAGGTATGACGGTCCGGCGCCGATCTGAAGTCCGCCGAAGGGCCGAGGGCAGCCCTGCCCCAAAAAGATCGCCCCCAAGAAAGAGCGCCTCCGGACTCCGCCCGCAAAAAAATCTCCGCCCGCACAAAATTTTGGTTGCCTTCCAACCGCAGCCAATCTAAAAAGCGCGCCTACCGCGGACGGCAACGTCGAACGCTGCGGCAGAGGGAAGCGCCCGTAGCTCAGCTGGATAGAGCACCAGACTACGAATCTGGGGGTCAGGAGTTCGAATCTCTTCGGGCGCGCCACTCTCTCCTCTCCTTAAAAAATTTCGCCACGTAATTCGCCGGCCGCCGGATGGTTGCATCCGACAGCGCGCTCCGTCGCGACACGTGGCGTGCACCACAACGGTAACCGGCGAAAATGACCGCGCGAGCCAACTCGGTTCGCCGCGTCCGCCGTCGGCAATGTCCTTGGTGAGGAGTTCCTCGCCGAAGCGTTACCCCCTGGCGGTCCCCGGTGCCGAATGGACTGTCCCCTTCCACCAATGTGATAAGGCGGCCGAGTGACAATCACGTCACTCTGCGTCCTGTTTTCGACGGTTCGGCGCGCCGATCAATTCCGAATTCCCGAACACAGACGGAGGGGCTGGCTGATGAGCACGGTCACCACGAGGGATGGGACGCGGATTTTCTTCAAGGATTGGGGTTCCGGCCGGCCGGTCGTCTTCTCGCACGGGTGGCCTTTGAGTTCCGATGCTTGGGACGCCCAGATGATGTTCCTGGGCATGCGCGGCTATCGCGTCGTCGCCCACGACCGTCGCGGCCATGGCCGGTCCGACCAGCCCTGGGACGGAAACGACATGGACACCTACGCCGACGATCTGGCGCAGGTGATCGAAGCGTTGGACCTGCGCGACGCGGTGCTGGTCGGCCATTCGACCGGCGGAGGCGAGGTGGCGCGCTACATCGGCCGCCATGGCACCAAGCGGGTCTCCAAGGCCGTGCTGCTGAGCGCCGTTCCCCCGGTCATGCTGAAAAGCGCTTCGAATCCCGAAGGCACCCCCATGGAGGCGTTCGACGCGATCCGCGCGGGCGTGCTGAAGGACCGCTCGCAGTTCTTCAGGGACCTGTCCCTCCCCTTCTACGGCTTCAACCGCAAGGGTGCCCAAGTGTCGGAAGGCCTGCGCGATTCCTTCTGGATGCAGGGCATGGTTGCCGGCGTGAAAGGCGTCTACGACTGCATCAAGCAGTTCTCGGAAACCGACTTCACCAACGACCTGAAGAGATTCGACATTCCGACGCTGGTCGCCCACGGCGACGACGACCAGATCGTGCCCATCGCCGCGGCCGGCCAGAAATCGGCGACGATCATCCCCAACGCCACGCTGAAGATCTATCCGGGCGGGGCGCACGGCTTCGCCCAGACCCACCCGGACACCTTCAACGCCGACCTGCTGGCCTTCATCGAGAAGACATAGCCCGCCTTCGCAGGGCGGAGGCCCTGCCGTCCTGCCCCGTCGCGGCGCCCACTTACGCCGCCGGGGAAGGCGCGGCGTGCAGCGGCGCCGTTCGCAACGGCCGTGACATCCCGATCATCCCCAGGCTGAGCAGCAGACAGCCCGTTCCGCCCAGGCGCAAGGCGGGCTTCATCCCGATCCAGCCCGTCAACATGCCCATGTCCAGGTTGCCCAGCGCCGGGGTGACGGTGGCCTGCGTCATCCAGAAGCTGAACACGCGGCCCCGCAGGGCATCGGGCGTGTGGCCCTGGATCCGGGCGCTCCGCAGGATCTCGGACACGGTGTCGGCGAAACCCATGACGGCGAGGAAGGCGCGCGCCACCCACAGCGAACCGGTGGCGAACAGGCCGGCCACGCCCAGTCCCCAGACGGCGACGGCGGCGGCGATGGCCACCCCCGGCCGTGTGGAGCGCCGCATCCAGCCGGACAGCAGCGCGGCGGCGAACGCGCCGGAAGCCGGTGCCGCGTAGAGCAGCCCGACCGCGGACTGCCCCATTCCCAGGGATTCGTTGGCGAACTGGGGCAGGAGCGACAAGGCATGTGGTTGTTCATGTCGAGCACGATCTTGCCCGCGAACTGCGCCACGGGCATGTCGTTGACCAGCTTGAGGGGGACAGCCACGACGACGAAGTCACCGGCCTCGGCGGCTTTGGCTGCGGTCGCGGCGCGCGGACGGTCCCAGCTCGGCGACGAGGCATTTCAGGGTCTCCGGCCCGCGTGAATTGGCGATGACGACCTGATAACCAGCGGCGATGGCCGCACGCGCGATCTGGCTGCCGACCTCTCCGGCACCGATGATGCCGATGGTGGTCATGGGTGTCCGCCCCAGGCCAACGGCTTCGCAGCAACCATCTTGCTCATCAACATGTTCAAGAACCCTTTCGGCATGGCGGTGTTTGTGCGCGGTTCCAGCCCGTCGAAGGAAGCGCCTGGCACGGGGGAGCGGGGCAGCCGGCGCTCCGGCCACCCCCACAGCCTTGCTTCATCAGGCACCGAAATCAGGCACCAAATGCGCCGTCGATTGTGTGCATCGCGCCGGTTACGAAGCCCGCTTCAGGCCCTGCCAGCCAAGCGACCATGCCCGCGACCTCTTCCGGTCGTCCGTGACGCTTGATGGCCATGAAGCTGTGCATCAGCTCCTTCATCGGCCCGTCGGCCGGGTTCGCGTCGGTATCGATGGGGCCGGGCTGCACAACGTTCACGGTGATGCCACGCGGCCCGAAATCGCGCGCCAGCCCTCGCGCCAGTCCCTGCAAGGCGGACTTGCTCACCGCGTAGGATGCCATGCCGGGGACGGGCATCCGGTCCCCGTTCACGGAACCGATCACGATGATCCGCCCGCCCTCCGGCATCTGGCGAGCGGCCTCGACAGCCGCATGGTAAGGCGCGTGGATGTTGATCCGAAACAGTCGATCGATCGCGTCGGGGTCCTGTTCCAGCGCATCGCCGAAGACACCAATGCCGGCGTTCACCACCAGCACATCCAGTGGGCCGCTGTCGTGCACCCGCGCGATCACGGCGTCGCGGTCCGCACTGTCCGTCAGGACCGCTTTGCTCCCCGTTTCGCTCGCCAGCCGCTCCGCCGCTTCACGAGCCCCGGCATAGGTGAAGGTCACGGCCGCTCCCTCCGAGGCGAAGCGCCGCACGATTGCCGCTCCAATTCCCCGGCTGCCGCCGAGCACCAGAACGGACTTTCCTTGAAACATGGCCATCTCGCCCTGCCTGATCTGTTTTGTAGTAAACGCTACATATCAGCTCGGCGATCGCTGTCAAGAAATTTTATAGCGATGACTATAGATTTAGCCCGTTGCCTTGGCCCTGATAAAATCGATGAAAGCGCGCAACGCCGGTGCCATCTGCCGCTCCTGCGGGTAGCTGAGGTAAAAGCCGGGAAACGGGGCCGACCACTCCGCCAGAAGCGGGACAAGCAAGCCCTTCGCGATCAGGGGCCGCAGTTCGTGCTCCATCCAGAAAGCGATGCCGATGCCGTCCACCGCGGCGTCGATCGTCATGCTCTGCTCGCTCAGCACCGGCGGCCCCTTCACGTCCACCTCAAACCAGGCGCCGTCGGCGAAGAACTCCCAGCTGTAGGGGGTGGTCCGCCCCGGCCAGCGCCAGCGGATGCAGGCGTGCGACACCAGATCCTTCGGCGTCTCCGGCCGACTGTGGCGGTCGAACACTTCGGCAGGCTCTCGACATCCTGGTGAACAACGCCGGCCGCATCATCGACAAGCCGGTCATGGAGACGAGCTGCGAGGAATGGGAGAGCATCCTGGCGACCAACGCCACCGGCGCCTTCCTGCATTCGCGCGGCGCTCTCACGTACAAGCAGCAGGTGTCGCTTGAAGGGGAAAGCGACATTAGTGTCGGTTTCGGACATAAGTAGGAGTGGGGTGAGGTGCAGCGAATGAATTCGCTTTTGTAATGGAAAGCGATGCCACCTTTATACGGCATCGATCCGCAAATCCGGCTCATGCATGAGAGGGATTTTCAAACAGACGCTAGTTCTAGCCATCGGCCCGAAGGTGCCGAAGTGGGCTATTTCGGCGTGGTCCATGTGGCTGCGACGGACCAGCAACACATAATTCCACGGCGGTTCCTGCAATCGGGCCCAGTCGTAATACCGCTGCACCTTGACACCAGCGCTCAGCGGCTTCCAACCATCCTCCGTCACGAGATGCCAAGGCCGAGGTTTCAACGTGGAAGAACTCGCGTTCGACCATCATGACGTTGAGTGCCTCGTTAACGCGCATCGCCAACAAATAGGAAACTTATGGTGCTCCAACAGCACGCGCAGACACTTGCCCGAGCGGCAGTGGGCGTCCGCCGCCATTCAGGCGCACGGCATACTGGCATCCAAAGCATGTGCGATCATCGCCCGCGCCACAGCCGGCTGGGTAGCGAACGCCACGTCGGCTGGGATGCGGCTCTCGCGCCGATGTTCGTCATCCAGCCAGTCCTTGGGCACGTACAGGCGATGGTCGATCAGCCCGTGGCCACATTCGTTGGCATAGGCCAGGAACATGTCGACTTGGCAGTTGTCGATGCGCCCGGCGGTGCCGGAGTATTGCCGGGCCACGCCGACGGAGTGCTCGCCCTTCTTGGAAAGCCCACTCTCATCAACGAAGAGCACGCCGCCGCGGCCAAGCTGCTCAACGTAGGCGCGGCACAGGCTACGGACACGATCCTGATCCCACAGCACGTGGCCGAACACCCGGTGTGTGCGCCAGGGCCGGGCACCACCGATCTGTTCGGCCATTTGCCAGCCGTTTTGCGATTGGCACCACTGAGCAGCCCTTCCAGCTGCTTGCGGGTCTTAGCGTCTGTCCTGAAAGATTATTTCCGAGCGAGGCGACGGAGTATGAGACGGATCATGGCGATGCGGATGAAGGCGACTGAGGTTCGGAGGTAGAGTTCGTAATGACGCACCAAGCGGCGGCATCGGGTGAGCCAAGATAGTGTTCGCTCGACCAGCCACCGCTTGGGGAGAACGACGAAGCCCTTGACCTGATCGGAGCGCTTGACGATCTCCAGCCGCCAGTCGCCGGCGTCCGCCACCTTGGCGGCCGCGACCTCCCCCTGGTAGCCGCCATCGGCGAAGATGACTTGGATGAAGGGGAACTGGGGTAATTGCTTCCGTAATGGGCCGTTGGGCGTCAAGCCCCCGGATGGATCACATCGCCGGTTTCATGCTTCCGTCCGTGGTCGGCACGTCGCCGCCACATCATGCGATCAGAAGGAACCCGCGAGCCGATCTCAGCGAGCGTGATCCCCGCCGAGAAGGCGGGCTCACCAGCAATCACCCGGCTTTACGGATCCCGCGTCCCGGCGACGGGACCTCGGGCGGCTGGGCCGCTGATCAGCCCGGCCGGAAACGGTTCAGGTCTTACGCGGCGACCTCCTTGCCGAAGCGGAAGTCGGTGCCGTCCACCCACATGCGGTGCAGGACAACCGCGAGCTTGCGCGCCAGGGCGACCTTGGCGCGCATCAGGCCGCGGCGCTTGGCCACCTCCAGCGCCCAGCGCTTGAGCGTGGAGAAGCTCTTCGTTCGGGTGAGCATCACTTGCGCGGCCTCATACAGCGCGCCGCGCGCCAGGGCGTCGCCGGTCTTGCTGATGGCGCCGGTGATGTCGGTCTCGCCGGATTGGTACTTCTTCGGCGTCAGGCCAAAATGCGGCCCCACCGCCTTGGACAAGGAAAAGCGGGTCGGATCGTCGATCGCCGAGGTGAAGGTCAACGCGACCACGGCCCCAACGCCCGGCACCGTCATCAGCCGTCGGCATACCGCGTCCTCGCGCACGATGGCCAGCATCTTGCGATGCAAGCGCATGAACTCGCTGAGCAAGCCCGCGCGCGCGGTGAGCATAGCACCGATCACGCTCTCCAGCATGGCCTGGCCGGCGCTCAGATCCTGCACACGCGCGGCAAAGCCTCCTCGGCTGACCTTCCCGATCTTGAGCCCGAAGTCACGCAGGATGCCGCGGATGGACAACTCGACATCGAGCAGCTTGCCCAACAGCAACTTGCGGCCGACCAGTAGCGCCCGCACCTCCTGGGCCGGCGGCGACTTGCAATGCACCGGCCGGAACCAGCCCATGCGCAGCAGCTGTGCGATGCTGCGGGCGTCCTTGCGGTCGGTCTTCACCACCATCGCCGACAGCGCCGCCTTTGCGTGCCGGGTCTCCAGCAGCACCGTTGCCAGACCCGCTTCGCTCAGCCCGGCGTGCAGCCACTGCGACAAGGGTCCTGCCTCCAGCCCGATGCGAACCACCGGAAAACCAAGCTCACCGAAGAACCGCACCAGGGCTCCGGGTTCGCTGGCCACCTTGGCCTCGCGGATGATCTTGCCCGTCACATCCATCACGCACACGCTGCTCAGTTCCAACGAAACGTCGATTCCGGCAAAGTGCTCCATGGCTGTCCCTCCATGATGCTTGGGGCCGATCCGCTCGGACCCCGTTTCTCACACCATCACTGTGGGGACAGCCGCCCGCCCAAGCCAGAGCTTGGAGCAAAGGCCCATTACGGCATCTAAGCAAGATAATACTCACCTTGAGTACACAAGACAAAAACTTGAGCGCGCTGGTGTAACACGCTATTGAGCGCGCCCCTATGACACGCTATATAGTGTGCCAAGTTTAAGCTTTGATCGGATAAGACGATGGCAGAGGATCGAATCACGCCTGAGCAACCGTATATGGCTGCTGCTAAGGATTTATCGATCGACATGCTGCTGGATCTGGTTGAAGCCGGTCTCAGCGGAGACTTCAACCGAGTCCGCCGTCTCGCACGCTCAGCCATATCAAACCTTAGTGGCGATGAAGGAAGCGTAGCCCGCACCCGGTTAGAGGTCCTGCTTGGGACTAGGGGGCGCAAGTTCGGCACGCCTGTGAAACTGGAAGTCGGGCCAATTGGTGCGGGGCTTTTAGAAATAGCACCCTGGCCTGCGGAGCCTGCCTTGCTCGAAAATGAGCAAGCTGAAATTCTGGACCGTTTTGAGAGGGAAGTCCAAGAAGCTGACAGGCTGTTTGCAGCAGGGCTTGCAACCCGGTCAAACCTCCTGCTTGCTGGACCGCCAGGAACTGGAAAAACCACCATTGCAGGCCAACTAGCGGCTAGATTAGAACGCCCATTCGCTGTCGCGCGACTGGACGCACTTATTTCATCCCTTCTTGGCGACACGGCAAAAAATATCCGGACACTATTTAACTCAGTAAAAGATTCGGGAGGCTTTCTGTTCTTGGATGAGGTGGATGCAATCGCCAAATTCCGTGAGGACAGCCGAGATGTCGGCGAACTAAAACGTGTGGTGAACACTTTTATCCAGGCGCTAGATGCGCTTCCTTATGGGTGCGTTGTCGTAGCTGCTACAAATCACCCGCAACTTCTTGATCCTGCGATTTGGCGTCGTTTTCCATATCAGATCCAACTCGCACTGCCCAATGTTGACTTACGCGAACGGTTGTGGCGGCACCACTTGGCGATTAGTGAAACCTCTAAACTTTCCAGCGCCCTCGCCAAACTTTCTGAAGGCCTGTCTGGCTCTGATATACGAGAGATATCCCTTTCCGCAAGGCGGATGGCATTACTCGACAACCACCCACTAGACGCCGAGTCGCTGGCTGACGCCGCATTGCGTTGCGCTCCGACTCGCCTTGCAATGCCGCGCCGGCTTGACGCAGATGCGCGAGCGGAGCTCCGAATCGCTCTTCAAAAGCGCGATTTTTTGTCGCCAACTGATCGCGCGACCCTAAAAGGCATTTCCCTCCAAGCCGAATCCGACTATACGGCTCGAAGGGCTCCCTTGAGGGTTGAACATGGCAAGGACAAAAACCCCCGGCGCGAAAGCGCGCGGAAACGCTCCGCAAAATAAGCCGGTACTCCGCCTATTGATTGAGCCAGAACAAAAGACACCTCACACTGGAGGCGGAATCAGAATATTGCCTCAATATAGGGAGCGGCGCAATAAACTTAAAGGAAAAATCGGAAATATCCTGAATCAGGAAAACTCAGGAACTCTCTGGTTCGCCCAAAGAAGTCTAATCCATGTAGTGATGGATGAAAACTGCCTTGCGCCCTCCTGGATGCCAGAGAAGCTGTTTTCTGATCATGTTCAGGCACGTTTTGTTGCGCCTTGGCGAGACGGATACCTCATCGAGGTGTCTAAGGGGACTCAGGAACGCCTTTTGGATGTGCTAGACAACCCAACAAGTCAGCGTCAACAACAAGACATTTCTGCCGTTAAGGACGTGCTTCCATTCCATGAAAGTCTCGGAAACGAGATTGCATCAGATGCATGGGAAAAGGCACGCTCACGGCGCGGGAACCGTGCTCCAACGTTCATTGCCACATTAGCGCCGTTCGCAGATAGGCAAGCGCGGGTTGAGGTTGCAGCATTAGTCCGTCGTATATTCGGGAACGCCCGCGCTGGAGAATCCGCCAGCCGACCAAAGTCGGCAGCTCAAATAGAGAAAGAAGATCAGACCAGAGGATTGTCATCTCTTACCTTTCCCGCATTTGACGCGTCACACAGTGGAAGTGGGTTGGCTCCATATGTAAATGGAAAAACCAGCCGTTTAGTAATTACTGCTAATAATGAAGAGGACCTGACAGCGGCGCTCAAAGCTGGCGCTGTCGTGCACTGGAGCGCCGTAACCCCACTCGCCCCTACTGCGCCGGAACTTGAATTCGAACCCGATGAACTGCCAGTGATCACAGATGGCTTGCCAATTGTTGGCGTCATCGACGGAGGATTAACGTCCAATCGATATCGATCGGCTGTCGCATGGGAAGAGGAGTCATTCATTTCCCCTAGGTATCTTGATGATGCTCATGGCAATTCTATTGCAGGCCTCATAGTTGATGCCCATGCGTGGAATGATGAGCTAAGCATGCCAAAGCTATATTGCAGGCTTGGCTTGGCACCTGCCGTGCCTAACGAGAATTACATGGGGCCATGGGACTTTCCTGAGCTAATATCATACATTGATACGATTGTTGGAAGCCATACGGACACCAAAGTATGGAATGTTTCTGCTAACTTAGATTATAGCTGTGACCCACTCCAAGTTAGTGAGTTCGGGCATGCGCTCCACGATATAGCCAGAAGGCATGAGGTCCTCTTTGTCATTTCTTCTGGAAATCGTGACCCGGATTTCCCGGAAGTTGTCGCCCCGCCTGCAGATGCTTCTGCAGGGATCACTGTCAGTGGTCGCCGGCACAAACGCGATGGGACCGTTGGTAATCCATGTGAAGTGTCCAGAACCGGACGCGGGCCTGATGGAATGCTTAAGCCAGAATTAAGCTGGTTTTCAGTTCAACGAACAGCCTCCAATGACTTTGGGCAAGCATCGAGTTGGGCTGCGCCACTGGTAAGCCGTCTTGCCGCACACACCTGGGAAAAACTCCAAGAGCCCACTCCTAACTTGGTGAAAGGCCTTTTGCTAAATGCAGCAGATCACTCCACCTACAAGTTATCCACCGGCTTTGGAAGTCCAATCAAGCCAGAGCTGCCTTGGCTTACTTCTGGTGATAGAGCCGTCATAACGTGGCCAGCACAACTTACAGAGGGATATGATTATACTTGGAGCGGAATAAAAATTCCTCGCAATCTCATCCGTAATGGCAAACTCGTTGGTCGAGTAAGGTTTATTGCGATTTTGGACGCTGAGACTCAGATGGTAGGCCCAAATTACTTTTCTACCCGTATTCAAGCGTCAGTACGCTACCAAAATGAGGAGGGGAAATGGGATCGCCTAGTGGGAAGTCTGAAAACAGAAACAGCAGAAAACCTTTCCAGAAAGCTCGACAATAAATGGCAACCTGTGCGCTGCGATGTACGGACGTGTGGTGACCTTTCTATCGGTAACGATGAACTCCGCGTGCAAGCCCGCCTGTTTTGGCGTGACCGGTTCCGCCACCCAGGAGTTGATTTTGATCAATACCTGGGGGCGGCTACTTTTGTCCTGTCTTTTGAATCAATAGATGGGACT
Organism: Pseudomonadota bacterium; assembly: GCA_023413605.1. GTDB lineage: Bacteria > Pseudomonadota > Alphaproteobacteria > Azospirillales > Azospirillaceae > Azospirillum. The sequence continues at coordinate 3,820 of JAEZPL010000134.1, read as the reverse complement.
CCAGTTGTCCATGACGAATTTGTTTCGCTCATGGGCGACAAGGTGACAACCGCACTCTCTGTGAACGTCACGACCCGTGGTACGTAACCATTCATATTTGGACCAAAAATGACGACCTTCATCATCATACCCCCGAAGCCCATCGGAGCTGCTTCGTTATCTAAGCCGGTCAATATCGACGGCTTTCTCGCAGAGCGCCGGGAAGCGAATGCATCTCTTTTGAGAAAAACCCTCGCGGATCAGAACGCAATCGACTTTATGCGCTCGATTCAAGGCTCCGCTCCGCAGCAACCCTGGCGGGGAAGCGGAGGAACTCGTCGAGGTAAAAAGCCGCCGAGGTCATTAGATGCAGTTGGCGCGGTGCTCGTTGATGACCTGAGTACAGATGAACTCGCCAACCTAAGAAGACAAGGCGCTCGCGTTCTTGAGAACATCGAGATACGTGGCATTGAGCCTATGGAATGGCCGAAAAAGCGTTCCAATTCTGCTTTTGGTGCATGGCACTTAAATAAAGTTGGTGCTAGCTATTACCATGCAACGGGAATCACCGGGAAAGACACTCTTATTGGCATAGCAGACACAGGAATTGACGCAACCCACCCAGAATTTGAAGGAAAAACAGTATACTTTTCAGAATTTGACTCTGATGGCAACCAGCTCGCCACTCCCACTATTGATCGTGGTGAGCATGGCACTCATGTTGCTGGACTCGCTGCGGGCAGGAACTGTGGAATAGCCCCTGGTGCATCGCTAGCGGTTGCGGCCGTCTTGACCACAAAAAACGCCGAAGGCAAAATGGTTGGAACCCTTGCACAGGTTCTTGCGGGCTTCAACTGGCTGCTGCAGACAAAATTCGATAACGGCCAACGTGTTTCCGTTCTCAATGCATCACTATCGAGTGATGGTTGGAATGATTACGCCTTAGACATTTTCGAGGAAGCAACGTCTCTAAGGTCGGTTGCTTTAGTGGCCGCTATAGGAAATAATGGTCCTGATCCGAACAAGCATGGCAGCCCTGGCAATTATCAGTGTGTAGTTGGTGTTGGGGCTACAGATGTGAACGACCAAATCGCCAATTTCAGCGATCACGGCGTGGTCCCACAACAGGGAGGTATACAAAAGCCGGACATCTGCGCACCAGGCGTCAACGTCGAAAGCGCGTTGCCGGGAGGGACTTACGGCGCCATGAGCGGTACATCGATGGCCAGCCCGATTGTCGCAGGAGCATGCGCCTTACTCCGTGAGGAAGACCCTTCAACGCTTGCATCGACAAAGGCTCTCACGCAAGCTTTGAGGGACAAGGTGGTTCCGGTTGGAAATGCGGCCGGATCTGGCCTAGGACGCTTGCAACTCTAGACTTCCTAGAATGGAGGTCTATCTTGGGATACATGATTGACGATCGTGCAACTCGGGAGATCCTCGGAACAGACCCGGCGAAGCCGGTTACGCTCGTCGTTGTCTGGACACGGAAGCCGGACATGTCCGCCATCTATGCGCTTCCGGAGCTCGAGGATCGAATCAGTGCGGCAACTTTAGCCTACGATGCGCTTAAGGCGGACGTGGTTGGAAAGCTGCGTGAGTTCGACAGCGTAACTGTGAGAGACCTACCTGGAACAGGCCGAGTGATCGTTTCTGCTCCGTCTGAAGTTTGGCGGGCGATAGCCCCATGGATCCAGGTTCAAGACGATATAAAGGTTGTCGCGAACGAAGTGGTTGGGTCCGTCGGATAAGATACATCGGAAACAAATAGGCGAGCTTTTGGTCAAGTAACTGGACTTGGCCAAAAGCTCGCATCTTAGTTTTGAGCTTGAGTCATCGCGCTGCTCGCCTCCGCTCGCTGGGCATTACCCAAGGCACCTGATCCAGCGTGCCCATATCGATAATCTCGCGCCCGGTATGAACCGCCATCTCCGCCGCTAACGCCAATAGTTTGCAGGTCTCTCCGGTAAGCCCCTCCGACATGCCGTGGATGCGACCGACCAGTTCCTTGGAGCGGAAGTTGCTCTCCTGCTTCAATTCCAGGCGCTGGACGTAGCGAGCGATGAACACGGCGTAGTCCTTGGACAGTGCCCAGCGTGGAATGCCGATCGGTTCGAATCGGTTTCCGAGCTGCTGGTCGGTCTGGAAGACGCGCACGGCGTCCTGGGTGCCCATGGCGACGACCGGGATCTTCAATTCGTTGCTGAGGCTCTTGAGGCTGTTCAGGACCATGGAGCGCTGGTCCACCTTGCCGATGAGCAGGTTGTTCACCTCGTCCAGGATCAGCACCCGCGTGCCGACTGCGACGAGGAGCTGGAGGAGTTGGTCCCATTTGGCTTGGGGCCTGGCCGTCGACCGGTAGGGCGCTTTCAGGGAGCGCAGGATGGCGTCGTAGAAACCGTTCAGGTCGGCGAAGGGCGGAGCGTGGACATAGACGACCGGGCGTTTGCCGTACTCGGGGCTGTCCTCCCGCGGGCTGAAGTCCCGCACGAACTTGTAGGCGAGAGCCGTCTTGCCGTTGTTGGTGTCGCCGTAGATCAGGCTGCACGGCGGCCGCACCGCCTTGGGATGGTTGAAAAGCCAGGCAAGCCGGTTAAGGATTGCGTTGCCCGCTTCGTAGTCGACGTAACGGGGGCTTCGGATGCGCCGAATGCGGATGTCGTTCTCAGCGACGGGGAACTCGAAGGGCAGCATCGGCGCGCCCTCGCCGGTAAAAAGGTCGACGTCCATCACCACTCCTCCACACCCGTCTTGATCTCGCTGTCGTCGAAGTCGAAGTCCCCGGCGGACGTCGAGGGCTTGCCCGGCGCGCGCTGCGCGTTGTCGACCACCAGGGCCAGATGCCCGTCGCGCCGGGAGCCCTTGCCCGGTTCGGACTTTTCGCTCGCCGCCGGCATCCCCTTCGACTGCGGCGGGTCCAGCGTCAGGGCGGCGCGGTGCTTGCGCTGCTCCTGCCGCTTGGCCCGCTCGCGACGGACGCGCTTCGTCTCCTTCGCGGCCTCGACGGTGATGCGGTGCATCTCCTCGTAGGCATCGAAGATGGCGGCCTCGTTTTCGGCCGCCTTGCCCTGGCGGCGCAGGTAGGCCTCGACCGCTCGGTAGTCCCAGAGGGAGATCGAGGGGCGGCCATAGTCCCGGTAGGGGATCTCCACGTAGTCGCCCAGGCTTGGGTCGAGGAAGTAGAGCTTCGAGATGTCGGTCGGGTCGCGCCGGACCCGGAACTTCCGCCGGCGCCGGCCCTCGTCGGCCCGCACCCACTGGGAGAGCAGCGGGTCCCGGTACCAGATCTTGTCCCAGACGATGCCCTCGGGCTGCACCGTGCGCTCGATGAAGGGCAGGAAGTCCAGCCGGAGCCGGCGCGGGTCCTGGATCGGTTCGGGTAGGCCACGGCCGCGCATGCGATCGCTGCCGACAATGCCCTCGTTCCACCGGGCCAGCGGAGGGAAACCAGTCCCGTCATGGACCTTGTTGTGGTAGACGCCGACGATGTGGTTCAGGAGCCACGCCCGCAGCTCCTCCAGCGTCATCTTCGCCTTGGCTTCGGACTTGTACTCGCCCCGTTGCTTGGGATTGGAGAAGGTGGCGCCGGGCAGCGCGTGGATCTTCTTGCCCAGCGTCCCCGCCAGCCGCTCGATGTGCCCGCCATAGTGCGGGGTCTTGGGCGGGCGGAACTCGTAGCGGACGTCGTGCTGGTCCAGCGTGTCCTTGATCAGGTAGTGCACTGACGCAGACGTAGGATTCACAAAGGGCCGCCGCCGTGCGATTCTGTCGGCATGGCCCAGACCGTCAGCGTCATCGTTGGAGCGGAGGACCGCGCGCGCTTGGCCGCGCTCCTCGCCGA
>JAEZPL010000122.1 GCA_023413605.1 Pseudomonadota bacterium | reverse complement strand
CCATCGAGCGGCTGCGCCGCCCCGACGGCCGCACGCTGGAGCCGCTGGAGGACGCGGAGCCCGGCGTGCTGGCCGCCGCCGTGGCCGACGCCAAGGTCTTCGACCCGGAACGGCCGGTCAGCGCCGTGGAGATCGCGCGGCGCGTCCTGCCGTCGGCCATCCCGCGCACGCACCACTGGCTGATCCTGCTGGGTCTGCTGGCGGTGGTCGGCGGGATGTGGGCACTGTGGCGCTACACGCCGCTGAACGACTGGGCGACGCTGGACGGCATCCTGGCCGCCATGGAACAGGTGCGCGGCATGAGTTTCGGCCCGCTGTGGCTGGCCCTGCTCTACGTCGCCGGCGGGTTCGTGATGTTCCCGGTGATGCTGCTGGTCGCCGCCACGGCCATCGCGCTGGGTCCCTGGCTGGGCTTTCCCACCGCGCTGGCGGGGGTGCTGGCTTCGGCCACGGCGCTGTTCTGGGCCGGGCGCTGGGCCGGGCGCGGCCCCATCGAGCGCTACGGCGGACCGGTGGTGCGCAAGGTCAGCGAGCGGCTGGGCGACAGCGGCGTGCTGGCCATGGCCGCCGTGCGGGTGGTGCCGGTGGCGCCCTTCACCGTGGTCAACCTTGTCGCGGGGGCTTCCCGGATCCGCTTCCCCGACTATCTGATCGGAACGATACTGGGGATGGCACCGGGGATCCTGGCCTTCAACCTGCTGGGCCACCAGCTGGAGCGGACGCTGAAGGACCCGACCGCGGGGGACATGGCCGTGCTGGCCCTGGTGGCGCTGATCGCGCTGGGGCTGGGCTGGGCGGGCAACACCGTCGTTAAGAGAATGGGCAAGAACAGGAAAGGGAGCGAGAACCGGTGATCCGATTCAGCCAAGAGCGCGTCGAGCGGATCGCCGCCGCGTTGCGCGCCGCACGTGCCCGCCGGCCGAGACGCCGCCTGGACGGCCGCAACGGTACGGTGCCGGAGGGCATGGCGACGCTGCGCATCGCCACCTGGAACATCCACAGCTGCGTCGGCCTGGACGCGCGCTTCGCCCCCGACCGGATCGCGGAGGTCATCAAGGAGCTGGACGTCGACCTCGTCGGCCTTCAGGAGGTCGGCTGGCACCACCGGGGCGAGGCGGGGCTGGACCAGTTCGCCTTCCTGGAAAAGGCCACGGGGCTGAAGGCGCACGCCGGCCCGACCAAGCACAACGCCCGCGCCCACTACGGCAACGCCATCCTGACGCGGCTGCCGGTGTTGAAATACGCGCCCATCGACCTCAGCGTCGGCCGGCGGGAGCCGCGCGGCGGCATCGACACCATCGTGGAGGTGCAGGGCCGCCCGGTGCGCATCATCGTCGCCCACCTGGGCCTCGACCCGTGGGAACGCGCCAAGCAGGTGAACACCATCATCGACATGGTGGCCGAGCAACCGAACCTGCCCACCCTGTTCATGGGTGACCTGAACGAGTGGGCGCCGAACTCGCCGCGGCTGAAGCGGCTGGCCCAGGCCTTTCCCGACTGGGCGAGCCCGCGCAGCTTCCACGCGCGCATGCCGACGCTGCGGCTCGACCGCATCTACGTGAACGGCGGGCTGACCATCCCGGCCTATGAGGTGGTGCGCACGGTGCTGACGCGCCGCGCGTCCGACCACCTGCCGGTGCGCGCCACCGTCGCCGTCCCATAACCAACGCCATTTCTGGGGAACTCCGGCGGCCGGAAGGCCGCCGCACGCGCGTGCGGCCTCGGCACGCGCGCACCCATACGTTTGGGCGGTCTTTAGGATTGATTCTTTTGCAGCGCTGCGATGCGTGGCTGATTCGCTGGGGAAAACCGTTTCCTTTGCAAGTTCATGCCCGAGCTGGGTCGTCAGGCTATTGACCTTTTGGCGGTGTACTGACCAAATGATGGTTGGTCATACTACCAATGTTTAGCCCCTACCCCTGCCGGGCTGGGATCAACCGCCTTAGCGAGGATCTGTTGCTCTACCATCTGTACGATCTCCAGCACGCAGCCCTGCGTCCCATGCGCCTCCTGGCCGAGGCGGCCCAGCACACCTTCCAGAACCCGTTCATGCCGGTGTCCTACACCCGGCTCGGCCGCGCCATGGCGGCCAGCGCCGAGCTGGTGGAGCGGACGACCCGCCGCTTTCCCAAGCCGTCCTTCGGCCTGAAAACCGCCAAGGTGAACGGCGAGACGGTGGCCATCACCGAGCGGTTCGCCCTGCAGAAGCCCTTCTGCAACCTGCTGCATTTCGCCAAGCCGGAAGGCACGCCGGCGCAGCCGCGCGTCCTGCTGGTCGCCCCGATGTCGGGCCACCACGCGACGCTGCTGCGCGGCACGGTGGCGGCGCTGCTGGCCGACCACGACGTCTACATCACCGACTGGACCGACGCGCGGCTGGTGCCGCTGGCGCGCGGCCGGTTCGACCTGGACGACTACATCGACACGGTTGCGGAGCTGATCCGCTTCCTCGGCCCGCAGACCCACGTCATCGCGGTGTGCCAGCCGGCCGTGCCGGTGCTGGCCGCGGTCTCGCTGATGGCGGCGGGCGACGAGGCGGTGCAGCCGCGCTCCATGACGCTGATGGGCGGCCCCATCGACCCGATGGCCAACCCGACCGTGCCGGTGAAGCTGGCCGCCGAGCGCCCGCTGTCGTGGTTCGAGCGCAACGTCATCACCACGGTGCCGGCCTACTACCCCGGCGGCTTCCGTCAGGTCTATCCGGGCTTCATCCAGCTGTCGGGCTTCATGTCCATGCATCTGGACCGCCACATCGGGGAGCACATCGGCCTGTTCCGCCATCTGGTGCAGGGCGACGGCGATTCCGCCGAGCAGCACCGCCGCTTCTACGACGAGTACCTGTCGGTGATGGACCTGTCGGCGGAATTCTACCTGCAAACCATCGAAACGGTGTTCCAGAAGCACGCGCTGGCCAACGGCACCATGGTGTCCCGCGGCCGGGCGATCGAGCCGGCGGCCATCCGCAAGACCGCGCTGATGACCGTGGAAGGCGAGCTGGACGACATCTCCGCCCCCGGCCAGACGTTGGCCGCCCACCGCCTCTGCACCAGCCTGCCGGAGGAGATGCGCGCCAACCACTACCAGAACGGCGTCGGCCACTACGGCATCTTCAACGGCCGCCGCTGGCGCGAGAACATCATGCCGGCGGTGCGCGAGTTCATCCGCAAGCACGACTGAGAAGAATATTCAGGCGGAGAACAAATTTTACACGGATAGCACGGATTTAGACACGGGTGACACGGATGTTTTCTTGATCGTGCTCAGTCCAGGCTTGTCGCAGGGCCAACACCGAGCACGCTTCTAAAACATCCGTGTCATCCGTGTTTTTCATTGCCCGCCACCCCGGCGCTTCCCAACAAGCGTGCCCCCCGGAAACGCAAAACGGCCGCCGCACCTAGGTGCGGCGGCCGTCCACCCGCAGGAAAGACGGGTTTCCTCTAACGAGGCGCGGTCCGGGCCTTAGGCGGCCTTGCGGACGGCGGCGGCCTCGGAGAAGACCTTCACAACCTGTTCGACGAAGGCGGCCAGCTCGTCATGGCCGAGCGCCGTGATCGTCACGTTGTCCACAACCAGCGGCTCGTCGCTCAGCGTGCCGCCCGCGGCCTCCAGTTCGGCGCGGATGGCTTCCGGAGCGGCCAGCGTGCGGCCCTTCAGCTTGCCCGGAATGGCGAGGAGCTGGATGCCCTGGTCGATCGCGGCGATCGGCTTGCCGGCGTCCAGGAAGTGGCCGACGATGCGGCGGGTGTGGGCGCTCTGCTGGAGCTTGGCGACGCTGCGCTCGCCACCCGGCAGCAGCAGCATGTCGTAGTCCGCACCCAGAACTTCGCCGACCTGCTTGTCAACCGGGAAGTAATGGCCCCAGGACTTGCCGTGCCAGCCGTTCACCAGACCCTGTTCGGGAGAAATCGTACGCAGAGTGGCGCCGGTCTTGAGGAGAGCCCGCTGGGGCTCCGTCATCTCCAGTTCCTCAAAGCCGTTGGCCACGAGAATCGCAATGCTCTTTCCTGCGAGGGGTTGATCCATACTGCTTTGTCCTTTCATAGTTCAACCTATACGCGCGGGCCGCCGCATGGAAATGAAACGGCGCACGCCGCGCAAAGAATTGCGCGGCGATGGAGCCCGCAGCCGGCCCTCGGTCATGGGAGTTCCGGCGCTGGGGCGATCAAGCCCCTGATCGGTTTGTTGTGAGCATGGAACACAAGTGGCCCCAAAGAGGTCCCAAGTCAATGCCTTATTCCGCACCGCAACGCGCGGGCCGGCAGCCCCGACCAAGCCGCCCGCCGCCGTGATTTTGCGGCTGCGCTCAAGACTTAAGAAGCGATTCGCCGGTGTGACCGGCCAGGCGGCGCAGGTCAGCCATGCTGCCATGTCGCGGCTGCGGCACGGCCGGCCAAGCCTGGGCGGCCCGTGACAAAAAAAAGCGGCCGGGGAAGCCCCCGGCCGTTTCGAAGTCGATAGCGTCAGCCGTTCGAAGAGATCCGGCTCGCACACCGGATCGGGAAACAACCGGCCGCCGCGGCGGAGAGGCGGGGACCACCCGCCGCGGCTTCCGGTGAGGCCGGTCAACCCGTGATGACCGGCCGGTACCGTTCGACGAAACCGATCACAGAACCGATCAATGGAACTGGTCGGCCTCGGTCGAGTCCTTGTAGGCGGTGGTGGAGGACTGGCCGCCCGACACCGCGGTCGCCACCAGATCGAAGTAGCCGGTGCCGACCTCGCGCTGGTGCTTGGTCGCGGTGTAGCCCTCGGCCTCGGCCGCGAACTCCGCCTGCTGCAGCTCCGAGTAGGCGGCCATGCCGCGCGCCGCGTAGCCCTTGGCCAGCTTGAAGGCCGAGTAGTTCAG
>JAEZPL010000085.1 GCA_023413605.1 Pseudomonadota bacterium | reverse complement strand
AAGGGAGGGAATTGCCGCATGAAACGGTCGCCGCCGCGCACGCGGCATTCCCCGGTGCCGTGCACGCCGTCCGTCCGAAGCGGGGCCGGGCCTGCGCCTCTGGGTTATGCCGCGCGCACCGCGCCCTCCCCTTTTGCGCCGGGAATGCCCTGCGGCCCCGCGCTGTACCTCTCGACAGCGGCACCCCGTGCGGGGCGGCCGCGGGGAGGTGAATATGCGGCGAACCCTTCGGACCGGCGCCCTTCGAAGCGGCACGCTGTCGCTGCTGCTGATGTCGGCGGCCTCGGTGTGCACGGGACAGGCGGGTGCCCAGGCCATTGACTGCTGGCTGCTCGACCAGGACGGGCTCGCCCGCGCCCACGAGCGCGGGCTGTGCCAGGATGCCTTCGCCCGCAACACCCGGGCGGGCGAGCCGGCCGGCGGCCAGACGGTCGTCATCCCGAAGCGGCACGATGGGGAGGTGGCGGCCATGCCTCCCGCCCCATCTCCGGCCAAGCCTCCGCCCGCTCCGGCCAAGCCGAAGCGGACCACGACCGCCCACCGGACGCAGGACGCGCCCCCGCCCGCCGTTCAGCCGCCCGGAGAGCCGCGCAGGGAGTTGTCGTCCTGGGCGGTCCCCCGCGAGGCCGGATCTCCGCCACCCGCGGTTTCGCAGCCGGCAGGGACACGGACCGCCGGGATCGATCCGCCCGTCGTCCAACAATCCCCGGCGCCACCGACGCCGGATCCCCTCACCACCTTCGCGAACAACTTCCAGCGGGATTTCCGGTCCCTGATGCTGAAGCTGAACGAGGTGCTGTCGGATCCCCCGCGCTGAGCGGCGCCGCGGCCCGCTCAGGCCTCGGGCGGCTCCGCGTCCTTGGCTTTGCGGGAGCCCTGGACCGGTGGTTCGATGACCGGGCCGACCTTCACGTCACGGGCGGACAGGGGCACGAGGTCGCCGATCGGCATGAAGGAGCCATCGGCCAGTTCCCGCGCGGGCTCCCAGGCTCCGTCGACCTTGATCCAACGATAGGTGTTGCTGCTCATGGCTTGCCCTTGCTGACGTCGTTCGGCACGCCGTGTGTCGGGCGTGGCGCTGATGCGGCGCGTCGATAGCACCCGCGCGCCTCAACAACAAGCCACGGCAACAACAGGCCAGGATCACGAGGTCAGCGTATCGAAGGGTTCCAAAGCGAACCCCATTCCTTCTCCCCCCTGGGGAGAAGGTTGGGATGAGGGGGTGCCGAAGGCACGCTACGCTTGCGAAGAAGGAATTTATGTCTGCCCGGCCGGGCATAATGCCCCCTCACCCAACCCTCTCCCCAGGGGGGAGAGGGCTTCTTCACTGCGTCGTCAGCCGTCGCTCCCCAGCCATGCCCTTGCCGGACGGGACCTCAACGCCCAGGTGGATCCGGCCCGCCCTCCGCGGCAGAGTGACATTTCCCAATCGACTCTTCCCAAGTGATTGCGAGACGCCGTGATGGACTGCCCGCTTCCCCCCTCCCCCAGCGCCCCGCTGTCGGCCGTGGACGCCATCCGCACGCGGCGCAGCGTGCGCGCCTTCAAGGCCGACCCCGTGCCCCGCGAGACGGTGGAGCGCATCCTGGAACTGGCCGCCCGCGCGCCCAGCGGTTCCAACATCCAGCCCTGGAAGGTGTATGCGGTGGCCGGCGCGTCCCGCGCCGCGCTGTCGGCGGATCTGCACGCCGCCCATGTCGACCCGGCCGCCACGCAGGCGGACGAGGAGTACCAGTACTACCCGACCCAGTGGTTCGAACCCTATCTGAGCCGCCGCAGGAAGATCGGCTGGGGGCTTTACGGCCTGCTCGGCATCGCCAAGGGCGACACGGAGGCGATGGCGCGCCAGCACGCCCGCAACTACGACTTCTTCGGCGCGCCCGTCGGGCTGTTCTTCACGCTCGACCGCCGGATGGAGCTGGGAAGCTGGCTCGACCTCGGCATGTTCATGGAAAACGTGATGGTGGCGGCGCGCGGCCTCGGCCTCGACACCTGCCCGCAGGCGGCCTTCATCAAGTACCACCGCATCGTCCGCCGCCACCTGGACATCCCGGGCACGGAGATCCTGGCCAGCGGCATGGCGCTGGGCCACGCAGACCCCGACGCGCCGGAAAACGGCCTGGACACCGAACGCGCCCCGGTCGCCGAGTTCACCCGCTTCCACGGGTTCTGAACGCGCGAAGGCCCCTCCCCCAGGACGGGAGAGGGGCCTTCGCTCGCCACCTCTTCTCTTTCTCTTATTCTCTTACGGGTGCGCCGACACCGCGACGGCCTCGCCGCCCGCCGGCTGCGGACTGGTCTCCTTGCCGGCCCCCACCAGACGGCGCAGCAGGACGTAGAAGACCGGCGTCAGCACCAGGCCGAACAGCGTCACGCCGATCATCCCGGCGAAGACCGCCACGCCCATGGCGTGCCGCATCTCCGCACCGGCGCCGGTGGAGGTGACCAGCGGCACCACGCCCATGATGAAGGCGATGGAGGTCATCAGGATGGGGCGCAGGCGCAGGCGGCTCGCCTCGATGGCGGCCTGGACCACCGTGCGGCCCTGCTGTTCCAGCTCGCGGGCGAACTCCACGATCAGGATCGCGTTCTTCGCCGACAGGCCGACCAGCACCATGAAGCCGATCTGGGTGAAGATGTTGTTGTCCCCGCCCGTCAGCCAGACGCCGGCCAGGGCGGACATCAGGCTCATCGGCACGATCAGCAGGATGGCCAGCGGCATCGTCAGGCTTTCGTACTGCGCGGCCAGAACCAGGAAGACCAGCAGCACGCTGATGGGGAAGACCCACAGGCCCGCGTTGCCGACCAGGATCTTCTGATAGGTCAGGTCGGTCCACTCGAACTTGATGCCGCGCGGCAGGGTTTCCGCCGCGATGCGCTCGGCCGCCGCCTCGGCCTGACCGGACGAGAAGCCGGGCGCCGGCCCGCCGTTGATGTCGGCGGCGGTGTAGCCGTTGTAGCGCACCACCATCTCCGGCCCGTAGCTCTGGCTGACGGTCACCAGCGAGGACAGCGGCACCATGGCCCCCGCCGCGTTGCGCGTCTTCAGCAGGCCGATGTCGTCCGCCTGGGCGCGGAACGGGGCGTCCGCCTGCACCCGCACCTGATAGACCCGGCCGAAGGCGTTGAAGTCGTTGACGTAGAGCGAGCCCAGATAGATCTGCATGGTGTCGAACACGTCGCGCACCGGCACGCCCAGCTGCTTCGCCTTCACGCGGTCGAGATCGACGTCGAGCTGCGGCACGTTGATCTGGTAGCTGGAGAAGCTCGGCCCCAACTCCGGCGTCTGCGCGGCCTTCTTCACGAAGTCGCCCACCGCCTTGTTCAGCGCCTCATAGCCCAGCGCGCCGCGGTCCTGGATCTGCATCTTGAATCCGCCCAGCGTGCCCAGGCCCATGACCGGCGGCGGCGGGAAGATCGCCACGAAGGCTTCCTTCAGGCCGGCGTAGCGCTTTTGCAGGTCGGCGGCGATGGCGTTGGCGGTCAGGCTCGGGTCCCCGCGCTCGGCGAAGGGCTTCAGCGTCACGAACACGATGCCGGCGCTGGAGCTGTTGGTGAAGCCGTTGACCGACAGGCCGGGGAAGGCCACCGCGCTCTGCACGCCGGGGCGCTTCAGCGCGATGTCGGTCATCTCGCGGATCACCTGCTCCGTCCGGTCGAGCGACGCGCCGTTCGGCAGCTGGGCGAAGCTGATCAGATACTCCTTGTCCTGCGGCGGCACGAAGCCCGAGGGCACCGTCCGGCCGAGCATCACCGTGACGCCCAGCAGCAGCACATAGACCAGCATCATCGACCCCTTGTGCCGGATGACGCCGCCCACGCCGCGCCCGTAATGGTCCGATCCCCGGTGGAAGGCGCGGTTGAACAGGCGGAAGAAGCCGCCGAACACCCGGTTCATCCCGCGGGTCAGCCAATCCTGCGGCTGGTCATGCCCGCGCAGCAGCACCGCCGACAGGGCCGGCGACAGGGTCAGGGAGTTGAAGGCGGAAATGACGGTGGAGATCGCGATGGTCATCGCGAACTGCTTGTAGAACTCGCCGG
>JAEZPL010000077.1 GCA_023413605.1 Pseudomonadota bacterium | reverse complement strand
TGGGGCAATAGCGCCTGGCCCCCTGGATGAAGGCGGCGCCGATGGCGTCGTTGCCGAACCAGCCGGCCTGGATCAGGTGGAACCGCTTGCCGGTCCGCCGGGCCGCCTCTTCCAGCGCCAGATACATGGCGATCGGGTGCGCCTTGGCGTGGAAGCTGAGACGTCCCATGAACAGCACCGCGACATCCTCGTCGCCGATGCCCAGCGCCGTGCGTTCCGCCGTGCGGTTCGCGGGGCCGAAGCGGAAGGCGTCCGTATCCACACCCAGCGGGATCACCGGCAGATGCGGCATCGGAACCTCGGCGGTGCCCAGCCGGTCGCACAGATACTCCGCGTAGGGCTCAAGAACCGCCTCCACCGAGGCGCGGGCCGCCCAGGAGGTGCAGATCACCGCGTCCCACGGCTGCACCGGCGCGGTGGCCAGGGCGCCCAGGACATGCGGCGATTCCGAGGTCGTGTGGGTGATGCCGCACAGGCTGTAACCCCGCTGGTCGCGGGACCGCCGCCGCCAGGCGAACCGGTCGAGCCCTGGTCCCGGCAGAAACAGGCAGCCGACATGGGCCAGCCGCGACGGCTCGCCGGTCAGGTAAAGCGCCACCTCCCTCCCCGGGGCGTGACGGGCGGCGAGATCGGCGAACAGGCGCGCCTGCTCCGGCCCGTCGGCGTGGCAGGCGAAGCCGTTCAGTCCGGAGTGCCGGAAGAAACCGACGAGGAAGGACTCGCCCGCCACATGGCGGCCTTTCAGGTCCGTCCGCGCGGTCTCATAGCCGTCGGGATGGAAATAGATGGCGGCGTTGGACACGGGTGGGCGGGTCCTGAGGCGGTTACGAACGACGCTGTTCGGGCAGTGCCGGGGGAGAGTACCCGCCCGGCCTTGCCAGAGCAACGCGCCCGAACGAACGCCCTGTTTGCGTTCCGCCCCTGTCTTGCCTTGATGCGTCTTGCCTTGATGCGTCTTGGCCCGATGCGCGCCGCCGCGCTTCAGCCGTTCAGCCAGACCGCCAGGTAGTCCGTGCCGTTCACCGTGCCGGGCATCGTCGTCAGGGACCCCACGGACTTGCCGCTCAACGTCAGGCTGGCGTCGGTATGGCCATCGCGGTCGAGATCGATGTGGGCCGTGGCGCCCGTGAAGCCTTCGGCTCCGCCCGCCTCCGCCCAGGTGAGGACCGATTCCCCCGGCCGCCATCCCCAGATGGTGACGATTTCCCCGGACTCCAGGTCGGTCACGGTGGACCAGAGCGGCGCACCCGAGCGGGCGTCCAGGAAGAAGGTGTCCTGCCCGGCGCCCCCGATGAGAAAGTTCGACTCCGTGCCGCCGTCCAGAACGTCGTCGCCCGCTCCGCCGTCGATGGCGTCCATCCCGCCCCGGCGGGTGATGAAGTCGTTCCCGTTCCCTCCGACGATCGCCTCGCCGTCATCGCTGCCGATCAACTGCCATTGCAGGGTCTGGACCGGCCCGGAATAGGTCGAGGCTTCCTGAAGGACTTGCTTTCCCGACACGCTGTTGGCCACACCGAAGAAGGTGCTGGCCACCGTGCCGGGGGTGGCGTCGCGGCTCAGCACCAGGGTCATGTCGCCGAAGGACAGATGCTCGATGCTGCGCAGGGTGCTGGTGCCCTGCGGACCCTCCACCGTCACCTCGCCCGCCCCGCTGTGGCGGATGGTGTAGGACGAGGGTGCTCCCTCGAACACCGCCGTGTCGAAGCCATCGCCGCCGTCCAGCAGGTTGTTGCCGGCTCCTCCGATCAGGGTGTCGTCGCCGGCCCCGCCGTACAGGCCATTGCCCAGCGCGTTGCCGATCAGGATGTCGTTCCCCGATCCGCCGATGGCGTTCTCGATCCAGCAGTCGTAGGCGATGCCCAGCGTCCGCGGTTCCATGTAGAAGCCGGAACGCCAGGACGGTCCCAGGTCGCTGTAGGAACCGGGGCGCAGGTCGATCCGGGCGTTGGTGGTCTGGTTGGCCCAACTGATGGTGTCGTTGCCGCCGCCGTCCCAGATGGTTTCGAAGATCGCCTGCCCCGGCTGCCAGGAATAGACGGTGTCCCCGGCGTTGGTGGACATGTTGGCACCATACAGGTACTGGATCGCCGCGATGTCGTTGACCATGGGGGTGGTGGGAAAGCGGTCCTGCCAGTAACCCATTTCCGGGGACGCTCCGGAATAGGAACGGTAGCTCATCGTGCTGTAGAGCTGGAAGTCGATGCCGGTGGGAGCAGCCGGGAAGGCTCCGTATTCCTCGTGCAGGTGCTTCAGGCCGAAGGCGTGTCCGATCTCGTGGACGATGGTCTGGTGGATGTAGGAGCCGGGCGTCCAGGACAGGGTCGGATCAGCGAAGGCCGTGCCGAACCAGATGTCGCCGGCTTCCGGCAGAGCCACCACCGGCAGGACCGTGTAGGCGGTCGCCGGGGCGTTGCTCCCGCCGAAACGGATGTCGCCGCAGGACAGGGCGCTGTCGGCGACCTCGGTGCAGGTGATGTTGGCGACCGCCGTCCAGGCGCCGATGGCTTGGCGAATTGCCGCCTGGGCCGTTCCGGACAGGGACCAGACGCTCTCCGGGTCCGGCGTCAGATAGCCATCCCGATAAGCCGACAGACCGGCCACACCGAAAGAATAGGTCAGGGACACCCCGTTCCCAGGCTGGCTTCCTGCGCCCCATTTGTAGCCGGCGAGCAATGAATCGATTTCAATACGTCCGCTTCCGGCAATTTCGGACACAGGAAGCACGTAATCCGGTGTGCTCATGGCTGCCGCCTTTGAATAAAAGAGGACCGTTTTTGAAACAGTTCCTCAATTCATAAAATGTCGGCGCCTATTCAATGAATTCTGATGAGCTACAATCCAAATCCCACAGTGCCGTTAAGAAAGTACGACATTGGAATTCATTCTGTCATGTGGATATATCTTGTTTGTTTAGGGCGTAACGCGAGTGACCGGATGCATCCTGAGGATGATCTGTCCTGGACCAGCTCCACCCGTCCGGACGTCTCTTATGGGGCGGCGGGCCGAAGGGGGGTGGTCCGTCCGGGGATGCCGCGTCTCCATCCCTCTTGCGTGGCCGGCTGCTTTTGCGGCCTTGTTGCCCCCGATCAACCCTTGGGATCAGCCCTTTGGAAGAACCGGAGAGAAACGATGGAGCGGGTGGACTGCGTGGTGGTCGGGGCCGGCGTGATCGGGCTGGCGGCGGCCCGGCAACTGGCCCGGGCCGGGCGCGAGGTGGTGGTTCTGGAGGCCACGGATGCCATCGGCACCGGCACCAGCTCGCGCAACTCCGAGGTCATCCACGCGGGCATCTATTACCCCACGGGCAGCCTGCGGGCGCGCCTGTGCGTGGCCGGGCGCGACGCGCTCTACGCCTACTGCGCGGCGCATGGGGTGGAACACAGGCGCATCGGCAAGCTGATCGTCGCCACGGAAGAGGCCCAGCTGCCCCGGTTGAAGGCCATCCGTGCCCAGGCCGCCGCCAATGGGGTGGGCGATCTCGTCGCTCTTTCGGCGTCCGAAGCGATGGCGATGGAACCGAACCTGCGCTGCGTCGGGGCGCTGCTGTCGCCGTCCACCGGCATCATCGACAGCCACGGCCTGATGCTGGCCCTGCGGGGCGACGCGGAGGAGGCGGGCGCCATGCTGGCCTTCCTCAGCCCGCTGGAACGCGCCCAACGCACCGCGGACGGCTTCACGCTGGAGGTCGGTGGAGCCGAGCCGATGCGCATCGCCTGCGGCACGCTGGTCAACGCCGCCGGGCTGGGCGCCTGGGGCGTGGCGCGCGGGCTGGAAGGCTTTCCGGTGGAGCATGTGCCGGCGCGGGTGCTGGCCAAGGGCAATTACTACGCGCTGGGGCAGGGGCGCTCGCCCTTCGAGCGGCTGGTCTATCCGGTGCCGGTGGAAGGCGGGCTGGGCGTCCACCTGACGCTGGATCTGGCCGGACAAGCCCGTTTCGGCCCGGACGTGGAGTGGCTTGACCCCGCGGGCTACGACCGGCTCGACTACCAGGTCGACCCAAAGCGGGCCGACAGCTTTTACGGTGACGTTCGGCGCTATTGGCCGGGCCTGCCCGACGGTGCCCTGGTGCCGGCCTATTCCGGCGTCCGCCCGAAGCTGAGCGGTCGCGGCCAGCCGCAGGCCGACTTCCTGATCCAGGGGCCGGAGACGCACGGGGTGCCAGGTCTGGTCAACCTGTTCGGCATGGAATCGCCGGGCCTGACCTCCTGCCTCGCCATCGCCGACGAGGTGGCGGACCGGCTGTCAGCCCAGCCTGCCTAGAGCAGGTCGCGGTCCAAAGCGGATTGCAATCCGCTTTGATGGCCGGCCGCGTGAATCTGCTCGCCACATCAAAGTTCCAGAGCAACGGCCCAGGGCATACTCAGATGCCGGGCGCCTTTCATACGGTCGGCGGATGAACACGTCCAGTGCCCGCCGACCGTCAAGCCGAGGGCAGCGCGATAAGTGTCATCTAAACAACGCTAAGGCGGAACGGACAAAGAACTCCGTTCATGGATCAGCGTTCTCGCTTCCGTTTACGCCAAGAGCTGCATAGAGCGCGGTCTTTCCGACCTTGATCCGCGCAGCGGCTTCACGAACCGTGAAACCTTGGGCGAGGAGTGCCTTTGCCCGGCGGAGCTTGTCCTCGGTCACCACCGGCGTGCGCCCGCCCTTCCGATCACGAGCGACAGCAGCGACCAAACCGACACGGGTCCGTTCCCGGATGAGGTCACGCTCGAATTGGCCGAGAGCGCCGAAGATGTGGAACACCAGCCGGCCGCCGGGCGTGGTCGTGTCAATCGCTTCGGTCAGCGACCGAAAGCCGACGCCACGGGCCTCCAGCATGTTCACGGTCTCGATCAGGTGCGGCAGCGACCGGCCGAGACGGTCCAGCTTCCAGACCACCAGGATGTCGCCACTTCGGGCGAACGCGATGGCCGCCGCCAGCCCCGGTCGATCAGCCTTGGCTCCGGATGCTTGATCCTGAAAAACCCGTTCGCAGTCCGCCTTGGCCAAGGCGTCGAGTTGCAGAGCCGGATCCTGATCAGCGGTCGAGACTCTGGCATAGCCGATGTTCGCCACCGCCCGCTCCGATCGTCCGGAAACCCGTCCGACAAACTGTGTGTCCGGAAAGCCGTCGTCAAGGCGGGTTGGCGGACAGGGTGGAGGCTGGCCGTCAAACGGCGGGAAAGCGGACACTCTGACCCAGGCGGATCAGAGTGTCGCGAAAAGAAGAGCCCTGGCGCGATCAGGCTTGGCTCTGCTGGTCCTCGTGTTTCCGTGGATGGCCATCCACCAAAGCGCGGGCGGCGTGACCGGCCTCTTCGAACCAACTGGCGTCGCGGTGCACCAGCGATGCGGAGAAGGCGCCGTCGAGCAGCAACAGGATCTGGCGTGCGAGGGCTTGCGGATTGTTATAACCCGCAAGCTCCAGTTCGTCCGCAAGCCATGAGGCGAAGGCACTCTTGTGACGCGCGCCGATCTTCACAGCGGGATGGCCCGGCAGGGCGGCTAGTTCCGCCGTGGTCCGCAGGAAGCCGCAGCCCTTCCATTTCGGGTGGCGTGCGTTGCGCGCGAGGCTGGCGAAGATGGCTGCAACCTTCTCTGCCGCCCCGCCTTCGGCGCCAGCGAACCAGCTCGCCATCAGCTTCAGGTTGGGCTGGTCGCGCGCGTCAAGATAGGCGGCGACGAGGTCATCCTTGCTCTCGAAATGATAATAGAGCGTGCGCTTGGTGATGCCCGCCTTCTCGGCGATGGCATCGACACTGACGCGGCCGATCCCCTCCGCATAGAAGAGCTTGGAGGCTGCCTGGATGATCCGTCCGCGCGTGTCTGCATGTCTTGGCATGACGGCCAAAGTATACCGTACAGTGAGTATACTCAAGCCGCCACGGCGGCCATCCTGCTCTCCTCACCGACGAAGAGGGGATGATTATGATCGAGTGTGTCCTGAAGGAGATCGACGCCTTGCTCGCGGCTCTCGACGACATCGAGGGCGACAACCATGTACGTGGGGTGATCCTCACCGGAACAGGGCGCGCCTTCTCCGCCGGCGGCGACATCCCCGAGTTCTCACGCTCCGTGGCAGAGAGTCCCGAAGCGGCACTTCGTGACTTCGTGGCGCGCGGCCAGCGGCTCACCGCCCGCATCGAGGCGTTCCGCAAACCCATCTTGGTGGCGGTCAACGGCCTCGCCTATGGCGGCGGCTGCGAGGTGACGGAAGCCGCTCCCCTCGCAATCGCCAGCGAGCGCGCCGTCTTCGCTAAGCCCGAGATCCGCCTTGGGATGCCGCCCACCTTTGGCGGCACCCAGCGCCTGCCCAGGCTCGCCGGGCGCAAGCGCGCCATGCAGTTGCTGCTCACCGGCGAGACCTTTTCGCCCGATCGGGCGCTGGAACTGGGCCTCGTCAACGCGGTCGTTCCTCATGAGGAACTGTTGCCGGCGGCGCGGATGCTGTTGGAGCGCATTCTCGTCCATTCGCCGCTCGCCGTTGCCACCATCCTCACCGCGGTCACGCGGGGCATCAATCTGCCCATCGCCGAAGGTTTGGCTGTGGAGGCCGAGCAGTTCGCCCGGATGGCGCCGACCGCCGACCTGCGCGAGGGGCTGGGCGCCTGGATTGCCCGGCGGGAACCGGCCTATCCAGGCACCTGGTCCTCCGCCGTCAGGAGCTGAATAATGGAAGGAAATACTGGCGACGCTCTGAACGTTCGCTCGCTGTCGGCAACCGACATCTGGGTGGTGGCGTCGGCCTGAGGCCGGTGTTGCCGTCTCGCTGCCGGTTGTCCGTCAAAGGGTGGCAATGCGGACAGGCGGGCAGCGCGGTTCCGTGACAGGCGGTCCTGCGTTCGTCCATAACCCTTCCCCGTCATGAGCCGGCCTTGGGGTCTGGCACCGGTTGGAGAGGGAGATGGCGTGCCGCGACATCGTTTGTTGCCCGACACGGAGTTACGGCGGCTTCTTGGTATTCCCGCGGATCGGGATGCTTTGGCGCGTCGCTTCACGCTCACCCCGTCGGATCAGGATCTCGTTCTGACACGGCGGGGCGCGGCCAACCGGCTGGGCTTTGCCGTGCAGCTGGCGCTGCTTCGGCATTCCGGCCGCGCGCTTGCCCAGATCGAGGAACCGCTCGACGCTCTGGTCGCCTGGATCGCCACCCAGATCCATGTGCCGGCGCACCTGTTTACCGATTATGCGCGCCGACCCCAGACGATGACCGATCATGCCCGGCAACTCGCCGCCATGCTCGGGTTGCGGCCATCGACCAATCTCGATCTTCCCTTCATGATCGAAGCGGCCGCCCAGGCCGCCTGGACCACGAACAGGCCGGAACCGATCGTCACAGCCATCGTCTCCGCCCTCCACTCCCAAAACTTCATTCTGCCGGCATTGCCGGTGATCGAGCGCACCGGCGCCGCTGGGCGCGCCCGTGCCCGCAAGCGGGCGGTGGATGCTCTGCTTGCCGGCCTCACCGACGAGCAACTGGCCGAACTCGACCGTCTGCCGGTGGTCGATCCTGACCTCGGCGGGACTCCTCTTTCCTGGTTGAAGGCGATGCCGAGCGCGCCGAAAGCCGGACATGTCCGTGACCTGCTCGACAAGCTTCAGGTCGTCCGCGCCATTGGGATCGCATCCGAATCGACACTCGCATTCCCGAAGTCCGGTTCCGCCAATTCGTCCGGGAAGGTCAGGCATCGCCCGCCTAGAGCAATTTCCTGTTGGGAGCGAAGAACGGAAGTGAGGCTTGGCTGTTGGAGCGATTGCCCCATTGTGGAGGGTGTCGCGATGAGCCGAGCCTATTCGAGAGATTTGCGGGAGCGCGTGCTGCG
>JAEZPL010000073.1 GCA_023413605.1 Pseudomonadota bacterium | reverse complement strand
GGAAATAGAAGTGTTCCAGATGCTTGAACTCACCCCGCGCGGCGGAGAACAGCTCCTCCACCAGCCGGATGTGGTCGTCCATGGAGCCGCCGATGTCCAGGAACAGCAGCACCTTCACCGTGTTGTGGCGCTCCGGCACCATTTTCAGGTCCAGCCATCCGGCGTTGCTGGCGGTGGCGCGGATGGTGCCGGGCAGGTCCAGTTCGCTGGACGCCCCGGTGCGGGCGAACTTGCGCAGGCGGCGCAGAGCCACCTTGATGTTGCGGGTGCCGAGTTCGACCTGATCGTCCAGGTTCTTGAACTCCCGCTTGTCCCACACCTTCACGGCGCGGCGGTTGCGGGATTCGGCCTGGCCGATGCGCACGCCCTCCGGGTTGTAGCCGTAGGCGCCGAAGGGAGAGGTGCCGGCCGTGCCGATCCATTTGGAGCCGCCCTGGTGCCGGCCCTTCTGCTCCGCCAGCCGCTGGGCCAGCGTCTCCATCAGCTTCTGCCAGCCGCCCAGAGCCTGGATCTGCGCCTTCTCCTCGTCGGTCAGGAAGCGTTCGGCCAGCTTGCGCAGCCATTCCTCGGGCAGGTCGACGACGGGGATCTCCTCCCCTCCCTCCCCGCCTTCCGCGGCGAGGCCCTTGAAGGTCTGGCCGAACACGCGGTCGAAGCGGTCCAGATTGCGCTCGTCCTTCACCAGACAGGCCCGGCTGAGGTAATAGAAGTCATCGACGCGGAAGGCGGCGATGCCGCGCTTCATGGCCTCCATGAGCGTCAGATACTCGTTCAGCGAGACCGGCACGCCCGCCTTGCGCAGTTCGAAGAAGAAATTCGTGAACATGCCGCCTTCTCCCCGGGGGCTTCCGCCCCTGTCTTATCCGCATCGTAGCGCCGACCCGGCAGGAACGCCATGACCGCACTCCTCGACTTCGCCCGCGCGCTGGAATTCGCCGCGCACAAGCACATCGACCAGCGCCGCAAGGGCGTGCGCGCCGAACCCTACCTCAACCACCTGTCGGAGGTGGCGTTTCTCGTCGCCGAGGCGACGGAGGGCAAGGACCCCGTGGCCGTGATCGCCGCGCTGCTGCACGACACGCTGGAGGACACCGACGCCTCCTACGAGGAGATCGAACAGCATTTCGGCGCGGAGGTCGCCAGCGTGGTGGCCGAGACTACCGACGACAAGCGCCTGCGCAAGGCCGAACGCAAGCAGCGGCAGATCGACTCGGCCCCCACCGCGTCCCCCCGCGCGAAGCTGGTGAAGCTGGCCGACAAGGTGTCGAACCTGCGCTCCATGGCCCACAGCCCGCCCGCCGACTGGCCGCTGGACCGCAAGATCGAGTATTTCGAATGGGCGCACGCCGTCGTCGCCGGCCTGCGCGGCACCGACACCCGGCTGGAATCCCTGTTTGACCGCGCCTATGAGGACGGGTTGGCCGAGCTGCGCGGCGAGACGGTGTAAGGGCACATTCAGGCGGCCGGGTTGATGTGTCGCAATGTGACTACATCACCGATGGCTTATAAGAGAGGGGCTAGGTTGGCGGTCGAGCACACAAGGCCGCATGCCCGTGGAGGCCAACCATGTCCCTCACCT
Source organism: Pseudomonadota bacterium (assembly GCA_023413605.1). Classification (GTDB taxonomy): domain Bacteria; phylum Pseudomonadota; class Alphaproteobacteria; order Azospirillales; family Azospirillaceae; genus Azospirillum. The sequence continues at coordinate 2,381 of JAEZPL010000073.1, read as the reverse complement.
CGCAGTCCCACACCCATGGCCCCGCCGCCCATGACGCGGAAGAGCCGGGCCAGCGGTGGTTCATACAGCGCCCCAAGGTGTATCCCGCCGATGTCCACGGCCGGTTCCGCCGGCTGAAATGGCTGGCCCTGGTGCTTCTGCTCGGCATCTACTACGTCACGCCATGGCTGCGCTGGGAGCGCGGGCCGGGCATTCCGGATCAGGCCGTGCTGGTCGATATGGTGGGCCGGCGCGCGTACTTCTTCTGGATCGAGATCTGGCCGCAGGAGGTCTATTACCTGACCGGCCTGCTGATCATCGGCGCCTTCGGCATCTTCTTCGCCACCACCCTGCTCGGCCGCGTCTGGTGCGGCTACGCCTGTCCGCAGACCGTCTGGACCGACCTGTTCATGTGGGTGGAGCGCAAGCTGGAAGGCCCGCGCACCGAACGCATCCGCCTGGACAAGGCGCCCTTCACCGCCCGCAAGCTGGGGCTGAAGACGGCCAAGCACGCGGTCTGGCTGCTGATCGCGCTGGTCACCGGCGGCGCCTGGATCTTCTACTTCAACGACGCGCCGACCCTGTCGCGGGAGATCGTGACCGGCGAGGTGTCGTGGAAGGTTCTGGCCTTCGCCGGCCTGTTCACCGCCACGACCTATTTCTTCGCCGGCTGGGCGCGCGAACAGATCTGCATCTACGTCTGCCCCTGGCGCAGCTTTCAGGCCGCGATGGTGGACGAGGACACCTACGTCGTCACCTATCAGGACTGGCGCGGCGAAGGCCGGGCGCCGCTGCGCAAATCGCAGAGTTGGGAGGAGCGGCAGGCCCAGGGTCTGGGCGACTGCATCGACTGCAAGCTGTGCGTCCACGTCTGCCCGACGGGCACCGACATCCGCAACGGCCAGCAGATCTCCTGCATCGGCTGCGGCCTGTGCGTGGACGCCTGCAACGACGTGATGGCCCAGGTCGGCCGCCCCGGAAACCTGATCCTGTTCGACACGCGCTCCAATCAGGTCGCGGAGGCGGAAGGCAACTCCGCCCGCGTCAAGCTGATCCGCCCGCGCACGGTCGTCTACGCGCTGATCATGCTGGTGGTGGCCGGCATCATGGTGGGCTCGCTGGCCATGCGGCCAAGCCTGGACGTCAGCGTTCTGCGCGACCGCGCGCCGCTGTTCGTCGCACTGTCCAACGGCGATGTGCAGAACGCCTACACCATCAAGATTCTGAACAAGACGCACGGCGCCCGCAGCTACCGCGTCTCCGTCGATGGGCTGAAGGACGCCGAACTGTCGGTCGCCAGCGTGGACGGTCAGTCCGGCGCCACCCTGATCCTTGGGGCCGAACCGGACTCCGTGGCCACCTACCGTATCTTCGTCCGCGTGCCGCAGGGGGCGGCGGCCTCCGGTTCGACCGAGGTGACGGTGCTGGCGCGCGACGAAGCCAGCGGTGAGGTCGGCCGGCACAAGAGCGTGTTCATGGCTCCGTAACGCGCATTTCCCCTCCCCCGCCGGGGGCGGGAGAGGGGATTGGGGCCTCACGCCGCCAGCGTGCGGACGAGCGTGTCGGCGTCCACGTTGCGGCCGGACAGAACGGCAACGGTCCGGCCGGACGCGGGCACCTTGCCGGCCAGGAGAGCCGCCACGGCGGCGGCCCCGGCGGCCCTCCGCCACCACGCCGAAGGACCCGTGGAGCGCGCGCATCGCCGCCGCAACCTCCGCCTCCTCCACCTCCACCAGGGCATCGACGAAACGGGCGATCACCGCCTGGGGCAGCTTGCCCAGCGCGTCCACGGCGATGCCGTCCGCCAGCGTCGGGCCGCGCCGCCGCGCCAGCCGCACCCCGACCCCGATGACGGACGGCTTCAGCGCCTTCACCGCCGCCGCCATGCCGGCCAGCAGCCCGCCACCGCCCACCGGCACGACGATGGTTCCAACGTCCGGCCGATCGTCCAGAACCTCCAGCCCCACGGTGCCTTGGCCAGCGATCACGTCCGGGTCGTCGTAGGGATGCACGAAGGTCAAACGTCGTTGCGCCGCCAGTTCCAGGGCGCGGGCCTTGGCCTCTCCCACGCTGGTGCCGGACAGCACGACCTTTGCGCCAAGGCTTTCGGTGCGTTCGACCTTGCAGCGGGGGGCCGTTACCGGCATGACGATGGTCGCCCGGACGCCCAGCCGCTGCGCATGCAGCGCAAGGCCGGCGGCGTGGTTGCCGGCCGACATCGCCACGACCCCGGCCGCGCGCTCCAGCGGCGACAGGCGCAGCAGGCGGTTCAGGGCGCCGCGCTCCTTGAAGGCGCCGGTCGCCTGGAAGGTCTCCGCCTTCAGCCACACGTCACGAGCGGCGGCGCGGCCAAGCGACGGGGCCGGCAGCAGCGGCGTGCGGACGATGCGACCGCTCAGGCG
>JAEZPL010000019.1 GCA_023413605.1 Pseudomonadota bacterium | reverse complement strand
CACAGCTCGACGGAATAGTCACGGTCGACCTCGCCGTGCGGGCCGCCCATGGAGACGACGCGGACCTCGTCGCCGTATTTCTCGCCGAACAGGGCCATGGCACCCGACGCGCGCGCCTCGTCCGGGGACATCAGGCGGGTGATGACCTCGCTGTTGCCCAGGATGCGGCGGTTGACCTCATCCTCGACCGACGCGATGTCATCGGCCGTCAGGCCGATCGGCTGGCTGATGTCGAAACGCAGACGCTCCGGCGCCACGAGCGAGCCCTTCTGCGTGACGTGCTCGCCAAGCCGGTGCCGCAGCGCCTCGTGCAGCAGGTGGGTGGCGGAGTGGTTGGCACGGATGGCCGCGCGGCGCTCCGTGTCCACGCGCAGCTCGACCACGTCGCCAACCTTCAGCGTGCCCTTGGTGACCGTGCCGACGTGCGCCCAGACGGCGCCCAGCTTCTTCTGCGTGTCGGTGACCGCGAACTCCGTGCCCTCGGCCGAGAAGATCACGCCGGAATCGCCGACCTGACCGCCGGACTCACCGTAGAAGGGCGTCTGGTTCACGACGACCATGACCTGATCGCCGAGGCCGGCCTGCTCCACGCGGGCGTCACCCTTGACGATGGCGGTCACCTTGCCCTCGGCGACCTCGGTGTCGTAGCCGAAGAACTCCGTGGCGCCCAACTCATCCTTCAGCTCGTACCAAAGCTTCTCGGTCGTGGCCTCGCCTGAACCCGCCCAGGATTCGCGCGCCTTGCGGCGCTGCTCGTCCATGGCGGCCTTGAAGCCGTTCTCGTCCACCGGACGGCCCTGGGTGCGCAGCACGTCCTGCGTCAGATCCAGCGGGAAGCCATAGGTGTCGTACAGCTTGAAGGCCACGTCGCCCGGCAGGGGCTGGCCCTCGCCCAGACGGCCGACCTCGTCCTCCAGCAGGCGCAGGCCGCGTTCCAGCGTCTGCTTGAAGCGGGTTTCCTCCAGCTTCAGCGTCTCGACGATCAGGGCGCGGGCGCGGTTCAGCTCCGGATAGGCGTCGCCCATCTGCTGGATCAGCGCCGGGACGAGGCGATGCATCAGCGGCTCGCGCGCGCCGATCATGTGGGCGTGACGCATGGCGCGGCGCATGATGCGGCGCAGCACATAGCCGCGGCCCTCGTTCGACGGCAGCACGCCATCGGCAATCAGGAAGGAGGAGGAGCGCAGGTGGTCGGCGATGACCCGGTGCGACACGGCGTGCGGGCCGTCCGGCGAGGTGTTCGTCGCGTCGGCCGAGGCCACGATCAGCGCGCGCATCAGGTCGATGTCGTAATTGTCGTGCTTGCCCTGCAGCACGGCCGCCAGACGCTCCAGCCCCATGCCGGTGTCGATGGAGGGCTTCGGCAGCGCGATCAGGTCGTTTGGCCCGCGCTGCTCATACTGCATGAACACGAGATTCCAGATCTCGATGAAGCGGTCGCCGTCCTGGTCGGGCGAGCCCGGAGGACCACCGGCGATGTGCGGGCCGTGATCGTAGAAGATTTCCGAGCACGGACCGCAGGGGCCGGTGTCGCCCATCCGCCAGAAATTGTCATCGGTCGGAATGCGGATGATCTTGTCATCCGACAGGCCGGCGACCTTGCGCCAGATGCCCGCGGCTTCCTCGTCGGAGGTGTGGACGGTGACCATCAGCTTGTCCGCGGGCAGCCCGAACTCCTTCGTGACGAGGTTCCAGGCGAACGCGATGGCGTCGTCCTTGAAGTAGTCGCCGAACGAGAAGTTGCCCAGCATCTCGAAGAAGGTGTGGTGACGCGCCGTGTAGCCGACGTTGTCCAGGTCGTTGTGCTTGCCGCCGGCCCGCACGCACTTCTGCGACGTGGTCGCGCGCGAATAGGGCCGGTTCTCCGCGCCGGTGAAGACGTTCTTGAACTGCACCATGCCGGCGTTCGTGAACATCAGCGTCGGATCGTTGCGCGGGACGAGCGGCGACGAGTCCACGATCTGGTGGCCGTTCTTGGCGAAGAAGTCCAGGAACGTGCGGCGAATGTCGTTGGCGGTCTTCATAGGCGTGTCCAGGCTCCGGCTACGGTACTCGGCGCGGCCTTCTCGCGGCCGAACCGTGCTTTTAGCGTGACTTTGGGGTGGCTGTCCACAGAACGCCAGCCACACGCATCCAACGCGGCGTCAGGCCGCGTGGACATGGCACGTTGCGCCTGTTTTTCGGCGTCGCGGACGGGCGGCGGAATCGGCCACCGCCCCGCCGCTCACAAGGAGATGAGAGGATGCGGAAAATCCTCGAACTCCTGATCCTGCTGACGACGGCGATCAAGCTGATGCTTGACCTCCTGAACCGCCAGGACCGGGCCGGCGGGCGGGTGCTGGAACACCCGTCCGTCAAGCCTGAATGTAGGCTTTCTTGAGCGTTTGGGCAAGATGGGCGGCCTGTGTGCCAGGGCGATCGCGTCCGGGGACGAAACACCGGTGGGGTCGGGACACCGCCGTTGTGCATCGTTGTGCGGATTGTGCAGCGAGCTTGCCTTGCACAATCCGCCTGAAGATCGGATTTCCGTGTTGAAACAGTGCGTTGCCGCGCCTTGTCGGTGTGCGGTCGTTGTGCATCCGCGGCAACCGCAACGAAAAAACCCCTTCCCGGCGGACCGGAAAGGGGCTTCGTTCGTCAGCGCGGAACCGCTGCGGATCACTCCGGCCCAATCACTCCGGGGTCGCGGCGTCGCCGTCGGTTTCCGGCGTGCCCATCATGGCGTCGGCGACGAGGCCGGCGTTGCCGCGGATCTTGGCCTCGATGGCGTTGGCCATCTCGGGGTTGTTCCGCAGGAAGGTCTTCGCGTTCTCGCGGCCCTGGCCGATGCGGGTGCCGTCGTAGCTGAACCACGCGCCGGACTTCTCCACCACGCCGGCCTGAATGCCGAGGTCGAGCAGTTCGCCGACCTTGGACACGCCCTCGCCGTACATGATGTCGAACTCGACCACGCGGAACGGCGGGGCCATCTTGTTCTTCACCACCTTCACGCGGGTCTGGTTGCCCACCACCGTCTCGCGGTCCTTGATGGAGCCGATGCGGCGGATGTCCAGGCGGACGGAGGCGTAGAACTTCAGCGCGTTGCCGCCCGTCGTCGTCTCCGGGTTGCCGAACATGACGCCGATCTTCAGGCGGATCTGGTTGATGAAGATCACCAGGCAGTTCGACTTGGAGATGGAGCCGGTCAGCTTGCGCAGGGCCTGGCTCATCAGGCGGGCGTGCAGGCCGACGTGGCTGTCGCCCATCTCGCCTTCCAGTTCGGCGCGCGGCACGAGTGCTGCGACCGAGTCGACGACCAGAACGTCGATGGCGCCGGAGCGCACCAGCGTGTCGGCGATCTCCAGCGCCTGCTCACCGGCGTCGGGCTGGGAGATCAGCAGCTCGTCCACGTTCACGCCGAGCTTGCGGGCGTAGGCGGGATCCAGCGCGTGCTCCGCGTCCACGAAGGCGCAGGTGCCGCCGCCCTTCTGGGCCTGGGCGATGGCGTGCAGCGCCAGCGTCGTCTTGCCCGAGCTTTCCGGCCCGTAAATCTCGATGATGCGGCCGCGCGGCAGGCCGCCGATGCCCAGCGCGATGTCGAGGCCGAGCGAGCCGGTGGAAACAACCTCCGTCTCGACCGTGTTCTCGCGGGCGCCGAGCTTCATGATCGAGCCCTTGCCAAAGGCGCGCTCGATCTGCGCCAGCGCGGCATCCAGGGCCTTTTGCTTATCCATGGAATCCTTCTCGACCAAACGAAGCTGTGCGGACGACATGCCCGTCTCCCCTTGTTTAGATCACATCTTCGGCCCTGGGCCAACGGTCTTGCAACGGGGCTCAACGTACCAGTTTTGTTCTCTTCCGCAAAGACAAAAGTTCGCAAAACGTTCTCTTGCCCAAAAGCGGTAAACGGCTGGCGCGGTTGCATCGCCGCCCCCATCTCCGGCCCCTTCCCGCCCCGCTCCGCATGGGCTTCGCAGGGGCGGCGGAGCCGCCTTTTGGAGAACGCGCGGCGGAGCCGATTGGAGAACGCGCGGCGGAGCCGCTTGGAGAACGCCTGGATGCCCACTGGGATGACCACCGGAAAATCCACCCTGGACCGCATGATCGACCGCCTGACGGCCCAGCGCGTGGCGCTGGAATGGGCTGCGGGATGCGTCTCGGAGCATCATGGTATGGTGATGGAGGTCGGACTCGGCAAGGGCCGGACCTACGACCATCTGCGGCACCTGTTCCCGCCGCGGGACATCCTGGGGTTCGACATGTGGGCGCGGGTTCCGGCGGAGCTGAAGCCCGACGACGACCGCCTGTTCCTGGGCGATTTCCGGGAAACGCTGCCCGCCGCCGCGGGCCGGTTCCGCGGCGCGGTGCGCCTCGCCCACGCCGACGTCGGCAGCGCCAAGGAGACGGACGAGGACGGCATCCGGTCCTGGATCGGCGGCCTGATCGAGCCGTTCCTGATGCCCGGCGCGGTCGTGCTGTCCGACCGCCCGATCGGCGCCGGACGTGCGGGCTGGGCGGAGGTCCCGGTACCTGGCACGGAGTCGTGGCCGTATTTCGGCTGGCGGGTGGGGTGAGAGCCTGCGCTATCGGCCCTCCCGCATGACCTCCTTCACCTTGGACGCCAGCTGTTTCAAGGAGAAGGGCTTGGGCAGGAAGTGGGCGACTTCCACCCCGTCGATGTCGCCCAGGCGGTCTTCGGCGTAGCCGGAAATGAAGATCACCTTCATGTCCGCGCGCTTCTGCCTCACGTGGCGGGCCAGCGTCGGGCCGTCCATCTGAGGCATCACCACGTCGGTGATCAGCAGGTCGATCCCGCTGCCGTCGGCGCCGATCTGCTGCAACGCGGCCTCGCCGTTCTTGGCCTCCAGCACCTGATAGCCCTTGTTGCGCAGCGCGCGGGCGGAGAAGACGCGCACCGCGTCCTCGTCCTCCACCAGCAGGATCGTGCCGGAGCCGGTCAGGTCGCTGCCGCGGCGCTCCCGCGGTTCGCCCTGGTCGACGCGCTTCGCCTCGCCCTGGTGGCGGGGCAGCAGGATGGTGAAGGTCGTCCCCTCCCCCTCCACCGAATCGACGAGCACGAAGCCGCCGGTCTGCCGCACGATGCCGTAGACCGTGGACAGGCCGAGGCCGGTGCCCGACCCGACCTCCTTGGTGGAGAAGAACGGCTCGAAGATGCGCTGCAGGTTCTCCTTCGGAATGCCGCAGCCGGTGTCGATGACCTCGATGGAGACGTAGTCGCCGGACGGAATGGTCTCGTGCTCGCGGCGTTGCGGCTGCTCCACCGAATGGTTGGAGGTCACGATGGTCAGGCGCCCGCCCCCGGCCATGGCGTCGCGGGCGTTGACCACGAGGTTGATGATCACCTGCTCCAGCTGGTTCTGGTCCACCTTCACGAAGCCGATGTCGCGCCCGTGAAGCATCTTCAGCTCGATGTTCTCGCCGATCAGACGGCGCATCAGGTTCGCCAGCTCGGCCAGAACGTCGGTCACGCTGAGCACGCGCGGCTGAAGCGTCTGCTGGCGCGAGAAGGCCAGCAGTTGGCGCACGAGGTTGGCCGCGCGGTTGGCGTTCTGCTTGATCTGCATGATGTCGCTGAACGACTGGTCGCCCGGCTTGTGGCGCAGCAGAAGCAGGTCGCAGAAGCCGATCATCGCGGTCAGCAGGT
>JAEZPL010000784.1 GCA_023413605.1 Pseudomonadota bacterium | reverse complement strand
ATGCCGTCCACCACGATGGAGCCTTTCTGGTGCTCCTCCAGACGGTTCAGGCAGCGGATCAGCGTCGACTTGCCCGACCCCGACGGGCCGCAGATCACGATCCGCTCGCCCTTCGCCACCGACAGGTTGATGTCCTTCAGGACGTGAAACTCACCGTACCACTTGTGGACGCCCTGGCAGCGGATGATCTCCCCGCCCGCTGGGAAGGTGCGCTTGGTGCTCACGGCTTGGGCCATGGTCATTGTCTAACCCCTTTCCCCTTTAACGGCGGTGACCGCGACGCAGGTCGCGCTCAAGCTTTTGGCTGTACTTGGACATGGAGTAGCAGAAAACCCAGTAGATGACGCCGATGAACAGGTACGCCTCGCGGTAGAAGCCGCGCCACGCCGGGTCGGACAGCGCCGCCTTGGCCGTGCCGAGCAGGTCGTAGAGGCCGATGATGATCACCAGCGAGGTGTCCTTGAAGAAGCTGATGAAGGTGTTCACCAGCGGCGGGATGGAGATGGCGAGCGCCTGAGGCAGGATGATCTTCCGCATCGCCTGCCAGTAGTTCAGGCCCAGCGCGTCGGCGGCCTCGTACTGGCCCTTGGGGATCGCCTGCAGGCCGCCGCGGATCGCTTCCGCCATGTAAGCGGCGGCGAACATGATGAAGGCGATCTGCGCGCGCAGCAGCTTGTCGAAGTTCACGCCGGTCGGCAGGAACAGCGGGAACATGACCGAGGCCATGAACAGCAGGCTGATCAGCGGCACGCCGCGGATCAGCTCGATGTAGGTCACCGACAGCACGCGGATCGCCGGCATTTCCGACCGGCGTCCGAGCGCCAGAAGGATCGAGACCGGGAAGGCCACGGACAGGCCGATCACCGACAGGATCAGCGTCAGCGGCAGGCCGCCCCACAGCGTGTTTTCGACATAGCTGAGGCCGAACACCCCGCCCCACATCAGGATGGCGACGGCCGCGATTCCCGCGACCCACAGCGCGCCCAGCCACGGCTTCCAGAAGCGGCGGTCGCAGCTGACCAGGACCAGCGCGATGATGATCGCGATGGTGACCAGAGGGCGCCACTGCTGATCGTACGGGAAGGTGCCGAACAGGATGAAGCGCAGCTTCTCGCTGACGAAGGTCCAGCAGGCGCCACCGTTCGTCCGGCACTCCTGCGGCGACGTGCCGATGGCGTTGGCGTGGAAGATCAGCCAGTCGAGCAGCGGCGGAACGGCGCGCATCAGACCATAGATGATCAGGATGGTCAGAAGCGCGTTGTACCAGGTGTTGAACAGGTTGTTGCGCAGCCAGGCGATGGGACCGACGGTGTTGGCCGGCGGTCGCTCGTCGGGGATGCTTCCGGTATGGACGTTCTCGGTCATGTCCGTCAGCGCTCCACCAGCGCGATGCGCTTGTTGTACCAGTTCATGAACAGCGAAATGCCGAGGCTGATGGTCAGGTAGGTGCCCATGATCATCGCCACGCCCTCGATCGCCTGCCCGGTCTGGTTCAGCGTCGTGTTGGCGATGGACACCAAGTCCGGATAGCCGATGGCGAGCGCCAGCGAGCTGTTCTTGGTCAGGTTCAGATACTGGCTGGTCAGCGGCGGCACGATCACGCGCAGCGCCTGCGGCAGCACGACGAGGCGCAGCGTGCGCCCGCTGTCCAGGCCCAGGGCGCGGGCGGCCTCCGTCTGGCCCCAGTTCACGGCGATGATGCCGCTGCGCACCACCTCCGCGATGAAGGCGGCGGTGTAGACCGTCAGGCCGGTCAGGATCGCGAAGAACTCCGGCGAGACTACCGCGCCGCCGCGGAAGTTGAATCCGACGAGCTGCGGCATGTCGAGCGCCGTCGGCGCCCCGCCCGCGATGTAGGCGATCAGCGGCAAACCGATCACGAGGCCGAGCGTCGTCCAGCCGATGGGGAACGGCTGGCCCGTCCGCGCCTGCCGAACCTTCGCCCAGCGGCGCAGGAAGATCGCCACGACCACCGCGATCGCCAGTGCGAATCCCATCATGCCCCACACGGGGTCGGCGACGGGAACCGGCACGAACAGGCCGCGCTGCGACAGGAACACGCCGGGCAGCGGATTCAGCGCCTGCCGCACCGGCGGCATGCTGTCCGACACCAGCGCGTACCAGAAGAACAGCTGGAGCAGCGGCGGGATGTTGCGGATGACCTCGACGTAGGTCGAGGCAAGCTTGGCGATCAGCCAGTTGCTGGACAGGCGGGCGATGCCGATCACCGTTCCCAGCAGGGTCGCCAGGATGATGCCGATGATCGACACCTTCAGCGTGTTCAGAACGCCGACCAGGAAGGCCTTGCCGTAGGAATCCTGCGGCGAATAGTCGATCAGGCTCTCACCGATGCCGAACGACGCCTCGCGCTCAAGGAATCCGAAACCCGTAGCGATGGATCGCCGCGACAGGTTGTCGAGCGTGTTGTGAATCAGAAACCAGCCCACCGCGACGACGATACCGACCACCAGAATCTGGTAGAAAACGGCACGCACCGTCGGGTCGCTGAGGGAAAACGACATACCACCATGCGCGCCGCGCACGGAGTCCCGGGTCTTGCTGGCCACGGTTCTCTCCCCTCATCATATCATGACGCCGATCGCGGCGAATGCCTCCCGGTCATCCGCGCACCCGCGCCACGATACGAACATCTCCCATACGGGCGGTGGAGCGGGCGGTCGTTTTTAGTGCCCTTTGCGCCACCGCATCCGTGATCAAAAGGTGAACCGCCCGGCTCCCTGAAAGCGGGCGGTTCCCAGTCAAACGTCTTACCGGATCGGCATCGCATACTGCAGGCCGCCGTTGGTCCACAGCGCGTTCAGGCCGCGTTCCAGCTTCAGCGGGGTCTTCATGCCGACGTTGCGCTCGAAGATCTCGCCGTAGTTGCCGACCTTCTTGATCACGTTGTAGGCCCACTTCTCGTCGAGGCCGAGAGCCTTGCCCATGCCCGGCGACACGCCCAGAAGGCGCTGAATCTCCGGGTTCTTGGTGTTCAGGAACTCATCGACGTTCTTGGAGTTGATGCCCGATTCCTCGGCCTGGATCGTCGCGTAGACGACCCACTTCACGATGTCGAACCACTGGTCGTCGCCATGACGGACGGCCGGGGCCAGCGGCTCCTTGGAGATGATCTCCGGCAGGATGACGTAATCGTCCGGGTTCGGCGCGACGCCCGCGCGGGTGCCGGCAAGGCCGGACGCGTCGGTGGTCAGCACGTCGCAGCGGCCGGCGAAGAAGGCCGCGTTCACCTCGTCGTTCGACTCGATGACGACCGGGTTGTAGGACATGTTGTTGCTGCGGAAATAGTCCGCCAGGTTCAGTTCGGTCGTCGTGCCGGACTGGACGCAGACGGTGGCACCGTTCAGTTCCTTGGCGCTCTTCACGCCGAGCTTCTTGTTCACCATGAAGCCCTGGCCGTCATAGTAGGTGACGGGCGCGAAGTTCAGGCCGACCGAGGTGTCGCGGGTCAGGGTGACGGTCGTGTTGCGCGACAGCAGGTCGACTTCGCCCGACTGGACGGCCGGGAAGCGCTGCTGGGCCGACAGCGGGGTGAACTTGACCTTGGTCGGGTCGTTGAAGAGGGCCACGGCAAGGGCGCGGCAGTAATCGACGTCGAGGCCGGTCCAGTTGCCCGAGCTGTCGGGGTTGCCGAAGCCCGGAAGGCCGGCGTTCACGCCGCATTGAACGAAGCCACGGCCTTTCACCGCATCCAGCGTCGGACCGGCCTGAGCCGTCGTGACGGCGCCAAACACCAGTGCCGCAGCCGCCGCGGCGAGGATTCCCGATTTCATCGTAAAAGCTCCACCCTGTTTTTGCGTTTTTACGCTTTCAGTGCTTGCAATGCCGGCCCCTGTCGGGGTCACGCGCATGTCACAAGAGTGCACCAACAGGAACGGCCTTGTCGAATCCTCCGTGGGCGGCACTATAAGTTTAGCCATCCCTTACAGAAGGTTACGGATGGATTCTTCTGTGGCTCGCAGGTTCTCGGGGTGCCATCATAGGCCAACCGTCGCTGTTATTGCGGAAAGCCCTATGAAGGACGCACAAAAAGATACGGTTCTGGGTCACGCCGGTCGCAATCCGGGCGCAAACCATGGAATCGTGAACCCTCCGGTCTATCACTGCTCGACCGTTCTCTTTCCGACTCTCGCGGAGTTGGAGGCGAGCGACCGCAACCCGCTGGAGGGAATCCATTACGGCCGCATGGGCACCCCGACCACCTTCGCCTTCGAAGAAGCGATCGCGGAACTGGAAGGCGGATACAGGGCGGTGAACACGGGGTCCGGCCTGAACGCCATCGCCACCGCCCTGCTGGCCTTCACCAAGGCGGGCGACCATGTGCTGATCACCGACAGCGCCTATGGGCCGACGCGCCGTTTCGCCAACGACACGCTCGCCCCCTACGGCGTGGAGGTGGAATTCTACGACCCGACCATCGGCGCCGGCATCTCCCGCCTGCTGAAGCCGAACACCAGCGTCGTGTTCCTGGAATCGCCGGGCTCGCTGACGTTCGAGGTTCAGGACGTGCCGGCGATCGCGGCGGCGGCCAGGACGGTGGGCGCCAAGGTGCTGATCGACAACACCTGGGCGACGCCGCTGCTGTTCCAGCCGCTGCGCCACGGCGTGGATGTGTCCATCCATTCCGCGACCAAGTACATCGTCGGCCACGCCGACGCGATGCTGGGCGTCATCACCTGCGCCAACGCCGAGGACTGGACGGCGGTCAAGAAGGCCGCGACGCGCACGGGCACCTGCGCCGGCCCGGACGACCTGTATTTGGGATTGCGCGGCCTGCGCACCCTGTCGGTCCGCCTGAAGCAGCACCAGGAGAGCGCACTGGTCCTGGCCGACTGGCTGTCGAAGCGGCCTGAGGTCACGCGCATCCTGCATCCGGCCCACCCGGACTGCCCCGGCCACGCGATCTGGAAGCGTGACATCGGCGGTTCGTCCGGCTTGTTCTCGTTCGTCATGAAGCCGGTTCCCAAGACGGCACTGGCCGCCATGCTGGACCATATGGAGCTGTTCGGGATGGGCTACAGCTGGGGCGGGTTCGAAAGCCTGATCCTGCCGACCCGTCCTGCGGCCATCCGGACCGCGACGCGGTGGGAGGATCCCGGTATCGTCCTGCGCCTGCACGCCGGGCTGGAGGCCACTGAGGACCTGATCCGGGATCTGGACGGCGCGTTCACCCGCCTGAACAACGCCCTGTGATGGGGTCTAAGCAAGAGGATGGTGCCATGACGGACGCAGGTGCGTTCGACGGCGTGATTGCCGCGATCAAGTTCAACGCCGACGGGCTGGTGCCGGCCATCGCCCAAGCGGATGGCAGCGGCGAGATCCTGATGATGGCCTGGATGAACCGCGACGCGGTGCTGGAAACCTTGATTACCGGGCGCGTCTGCTATTGGTCGCGGTCGCGCGGCGGCCTGTGGCGCAAGGGCGAGACGTCCGGGCAAGTGCAGCGGCTGAAGGATTTCCGGGTGGACTGCGACGGCGACACGCTGCTGCTGCTGGTCGAACAGGATGGCGTAGCCTGCCACACGGGCCGGAGGAGCTGCTTCTACCGTGCGATCCGGGACGGAAACCTTGAAGTCATTCAAGGAGTTGAGACCGATCCATCGGTTCTGTACGGGCACGGGCACAACGCGGGGCACTGACCTTCGCTGCATTGCCGAAAAGGTTTTGATCTATATCAACGTGGAGGTAGGTCCGTTGGGGTACAACCCCGCTCGTCTCTAACCCTCCCTGTATTCGCCTATGCCGGGGGTTCCTTTGGAACCCCCGGCTATTTTTGTGTCCGGCGACTCGCCTTCATAGGCATTACAATTCTAAAATTAGGAGGGTTTGATATAGATCAACGAACAGGATATGCGTATCGGCTAGGTTCGGGTTGTCTCTAACCCTCCCTGTATTTACTCAACCGGAGATTCCTTGGAATCTCCGGTTTTTTCTGTCCGCACCAGGGCCAACTGCGTTGCAGCATGCAATCGTGCACAAGATTGACGTGGATCAAAGCAACGCACGGCCGCAAGCCCTACAAAGATCGGGTCTCTAACCCTCCTATCTTTTTTCTTGGAGGCTTCGGCAACGAAGCCTCCGATTTTTTTGCCCGCGTTCAGCGTTGAATTCGGCAGGGCGCAAAAAGCTGGCAGAGTGAACGTCAGGGACCGAACGTCAGGGGCGATGGCGCGTGCGCGACCAGCGCAGGACGGCGCCAAGGATGGACAGCGGCACAACGATCACCGCGCCGATCAGTATGTAGGGCAAGGCCCATTGGAACACGCTGCGGACGAGGTCGGCGATGTCCCGGATCGTCGCCCAACTGTTGGTGAGAATGTTCGCCGGGTTGATGTCGAGAAAAGACAGCACAAGGCCGACGACGAAACACAGCAGCAGCGTCCGAACGATCCAACCCACCAAGGCATCACCTCGCATCACGCGCACGACCGGCGCAGCTTTTTCGATAAACGCCGGCTTCCGTCGTCCGTTCCTCAGGCTCGCAGCCGCAAACGCGGCGACTGCACAAACCTTCTCAGATTCAAACGCATCGGGCAAACGGGCCGGGGTCGGTTTCGCGAAGGACTGTGCTCAAAAGTTGTTTTCCCAGAGCCAGTAAGGATTATCCCCAAAATCTGTGGATAACTTTGTGGATGTCCCCGAAAGCAGCGCACGGGGGAAAGGACTTGGCCTCCCCGCCCCCAAATTGGGCAGCGGTTGGAATTGCGCTCTGCACATAATGATTACGCCATGTTCTGGCGCGGCCTAGCGGCCACCCGCCTCAGCGCGAGCGCGGACAAGCGTCCTCGCAGCCCGGCAACAGGCTGGGGATAACTGTGTGGCTTGTTCAGGAACAGGCTGTGCATCCGAAGGTATGGACCCGCGGATGCCGCACTGAACTTGCGTGAGATTATCAACCGGAGCATGCAGCTCCATGGGCACTGGCCCATGTCGGGATGGCGACCCCAGCAGGGTTCGAACCTGCGACCTATCGCTTAGAAGGCGATTGCTCTATCCAGCTGAGCTATGGGGCCCCGGACCGAATTCAGAAGCGCGGCCGGTCGGTGCGGAAGTTGTCGGCGTAGTTGCGCGGACGAACGCGGCGGATGGGCGCATCCTGGACCGTGTAGTCCCAACCCTTGCGCTGCGCGAAGGCGATGGCCTCTTCCTGCGTCTCGAAGCCGATCTTCACCTGGTTCAGGGTGTCGCCCGAGCTGATCCAGCCCATCAGCGGTTCCGGACGACGCGGAGTTTCGATCTCGTATTCGAGCAGCCAACGATGCGTCTTCGCGCGCCCGGACTGCGTGGCCGCTTTGCTCGGCTGGTAGATCCGGACCTTCATGACGCGGCCTCTCCTCTGATACGTGTTCGTTGCTTCAAACGCTCATATCGGTGGTCGGGGCGCCCGGATTCGAACCGGGGGCCTCCAGTACCCAAAACTGGCGCGCTGACCAGACTGCGCTACGCCCCGACGACGGGGAGTGAAATACACGAACCCCGCGAGAACAGCAAGGTGCAGGCGTGCCTATTCGTCAGACTTGGCTTCCGTATGAGAAGTGCTCCCTTATGATGGGCACGCCGCCCGCAGCGGCGCGCTGCGGCCTTCTGTCGCCGTGGCTCGCCCTTCCCCGCCGCAGCCTGCCAATGCCACACCCAGCCAAAAAGCCGCAGCCGATCATGCCCACCCTTCGCATCGCCATTTTCGTGCCCAACCTGGAAGAGATTGCGCCCCAGCGCTCCATGGTCGCGCTGGCCAACGGACTGCACCTTCGCGGGCTTTCGGTGGACGTGGTGGCCCCGATGGGTGGCGGACCGTTGCGCGCGGCCCTGGCCCCCGGCATCGGGCAGATCGACCTTGCCAAGCGCCACACCCGAACGTCCGTTCTGGCGCTGGCGCGCATCCTGG
>JAEZPL010000747.1 GCA_023413605.1 Pseudomonadota bacterium | reverse complement strand
GGCTTACCCGCGTTATCAAGGGCTTTGCGATAGAGATATTGGCCGTCGGTAAACAGCCTTTTGTTCAACAACGGATAATCTTCACCGTTGTCAGCTCTGTAATTTGCCAAAGCCTCACGAATGTGCGTCAGGCGCATCGCGCTTTTCCTGATCGAGCAGTCGCTTGACCAGCCTTATTTCCATCAAGTCAAGAAACGTGAGAGCTTGGCGCCCTTCCAGTTCCGGAAGGTGCGGTTGCCACAGCGCCGGCTGATGCTTAAAGCCGCCCTTGGTCCGAATGGTCGTGCCGGTCATCCATGAGCGCAGACGAGCATCTGGCACACCAATCAGGCGGGCGGCCTGTGGAATGTGTAGATGCCAGTGCTGAGAATGGAAGTGTCGAGCGTCATGGTCACTCTTGCGGTTCAGCCGCAGAATCATCTGACCCTTGGCGGTAAAGAAAGGCTTTCGAGTGCGCCAACCTGTCGCACCACTCCGAATTCGTCGGACCGAACCGGCATCACGACCGTTCGTGTCGTCCGCTCTTCAGAGCGGCAGCACTGCCGATTTCCTAAAGAGACTGCAAAGAAAATGGGCACGAGGCCCCGGCCCATTTGGTTCCGGGGACCCCGTGCCCAAGACGTGCGTCAGTGGCTCAGCAGGACCGGGACGGTCATGTGCTGGAGCATGTAGCGGGTCATCCCGCCCAGCACCTGCTCCCGCAGGCGCGAGCGCCCGTAGGCGCCCATGACGATCAGGTCGCAGGACTCATCGGAAACGGTGTTCAGCAGGGTGTCTCCGGGCTCCACCTGATCGGTCGAGATGTGGCTCGCCTCGACGCGGCAGCCGTGGCGGGACAGGTGCTTGGCGATGTCGGCGCCGGGCTCGTCGCCGATGCCGGCGGGACCGGATTTCGGATTCACCGCCATGACCACGACGCGGCGGGCGCCGGTCAGCACCGGCAGGGCGTCGGCGACGGCGCGGGCGGCCTCGCGGCTGCCGTTCCAGCCGACCAGCACACGCTCCCCGACCGTGGCGAAGGTCCCGGCGTAGGGAACGACCAGCAACGGGCGTCCGCACTCGAACACCAGATCCTGCGGCAGGACGACCGGACGGTCGCGGTCGCGCCGCGGATCGACCTGCCCGACGACCACGAGGTCGGCATAGCGCCCGTGCAGCGCCGCGGCATCGGTGGGGCTGCCATGGACCCGGCGCCATTCCGACCGGTCGGTCAGCCCATGGCGGCGCACGGTGTCGTGGAACAGGGTTTCGGCCTTGGCGGCCTGCTCCTCGGCGTAGCGCCGCTGGTTGCCCCGCACCTCTTCCGGCAGTTCGGCTTCGATGTAGCCGGGAAGCATGATCGGGGTGGCGGCGTACAGGCCGGTGAGATGCCCGTCGTTGCGGGCGGCGAGCTGGGCGGCGACACCGATTCGCGCGGCCGAGGCCGGCGTATCGTCCACCACCACCAGCAAATCCTTGAATGCCATGGCGATTCTCCCTGATACGCGCGCGGGTGGCGGTCGCTCGGCAGCACGGCCATTCGCGCGATAGTCGAAATTATAGCTGGCACGCGGCCATATGACGATGATCCGAAAGATGGACTCTGACATGCCGTCTCTGCGCTTCCGCTGCAACCTGCGACGGGCGGCAAACGATTGTACCCGAATGGCTTACCTCGGACCGTCCGCAACTCTGACAGGATGGCCGGAAAGTGAGACGCGCAACGGAAGCAGGACCGTGAAGGGGACGCAAGCAACCATAGTTTGCAGGAATACTGGGGTATGAAGGCCGGCGCCAGCGGAGCCGTTTCAATAGAGGCACGGTGCAAAGTGCCATTTCCGATGGGTTTGGTTTTGACGCGCGGGCGATGTTTCGCGTAATTGTTGACCGGAGTTCTTACAACGGTGCCCCGACCTTTCCCGCCCATGAAGCCGGATCCTCATCTCGTCGCGCTGGCCGCAGCCCTGACCGGCACCGAATCCGGGGCTCCGGCACTGGATTCGCTTCGGCAATTCCTCGACGCCCTTCCGATCATGGTCGGCCTGTTCGACCGCGAACGCCGTCACATCTACGCCAACCGCGCCTATCTGGAGCACATGGGCCGCTCGCTGGACAGCGTCGTCGGCACCACCGTCGGCGACATCCTGGGCGGCGAGACGCTGCGGGCCACCCGGAACGCGGCGGAGCGCGCGCTGAAGGGCGAGGTCGTGCAGGCGGAAGGCTGGATGCCCCATGCCGGCGGCAGCGGCAACGACTACATCCTGCGCATGCACGCCCCGCACCGCGCGCCGGACGGCAGCATCGCCGGCTATTTCGTCTTCATGCAGAACATGACGGAGCGGCGGCGGACGCAGGACGACCTCTTCCGGCTGGCCTATTACGACCCGGTCACGGGGCTGGCGAACCGGCTGCTTCTGGTCAAGCACATGGCCGATTTCCACGCCATGGGCGAGCCGTTCACGCTGGCCATCGTGGACCTGGACCGCTTCGTGGACATCCGCACCAGCCTGGGCCAGGGCTTCGCCAACGAGATCCTGCTCGACGTCGCCTCGCGGCTGAACGACCATTCGGGATCGACCGACCTGATCGCCCGCGTCAGCGATCACGCCTTCGCGCTGCTGATGGGCGGCAGTTGCGACCCGGTGGGGACCGAGAGCCGGCTGGAGGCCATCGCGGCGCTGGTCCGCTCGGCCCGCTCGAGTTCCGGCGCGTCGGTCTTCCTGTCGGCCAGCATCGGCGTCGCCTCCTCCTCGACCGCGCACGAGCGGCCGGAGGACGTGCTGCGCGACGCGGAGATCGCCACGGGCCGCGCCCGCGAGCTGGGCGGCGGCCGGCACGCCTGGTTCGACACGGGCATGCACGCACGCGTCGTGGAACAGGTGCGGCTGGAGCACGACCTGCGCCGCGCGCTGGAGCGCGGCGACGAACTGTGGGTGGCCTACCAGCCCAT
>JAEZPL010000740.1 GCA_023413605.1 Pseudomonadota bacterium | reverse complement strand
ACTCGTCAACCGCGCCGTGCCCGACGACCAGCTCGACTCCACGGTCCAGGCCGCCGCTGCGAAGATCGCGTCGAAGTCGCCGCTGACGCTGGCCGTCGGCAAGGAAGCCTTCTATCGCCAGATCGACCTGGATGTGGAGCAGGCCTACGCCTACGCCGCCCAGGTGATGACCGAAAACATGATGGCCCGCGACGCCGAGGAGGGCATCGACGCCTTCCTTCAGAAGCGCACGCCGGTGTGGTGCGGACAATGAGCATGGATTTGAAGGACGGCGTGATCCTGAAGCATCACGACGACTATAGCGACGATCTCATCAAGAGCGTGCTGGAACGGGTGAAGTCCATCGCCGTCGTCGGCGCCAGCAACGATCCGGTCAAGGCCAGCTTCTTCGTGCAGAAATACCTGCGGGAGAAGGGCTATCGCGTCATCCCGGTCAACCCGAAGCTGGCCGGACAGACCATCCTGGGCGAAACGGTCTACGCCAGCCTGAAGGACCTGCCGGAGCCGCCGGACATGGTGGACGTTTTCCGCAACGCCAAGGCCGCGGCCGGCGTGACGGACGAGGCCATCGCGGCCGGCGCCAAGGTGGTGTGGATGCAGCTGGGCGTGCGCAACGACGAGGCCGCGGCGAAGGCCGAGGCCGCCGGGCTGACGGTCGTGATGAACCGCTGCCCGAAGATCGAAGTGCAGCGCCTGTTCCACGAGATCGGGCGCATCGGAGTCAACTCCAACATCCTGACGTCCAAGAAGACCGCACCCGCCAAAAGCTTCAAGAAACTGATGTAATAAGGGAAATCCGACCATGAGCGAGCAGAAGACCTTCGGTTTCGAAACCCGCGCGATCCACGCGGGCGCCGCCCCCGACCCGGCCACCGGCGCACGCCAGACGCCGATCTACCAGACCACCAGCTTCGTCTTCGACGACGTGGACGACGCGGCCTCGCTGTTCAACCTGCAGAAGGTCGGCTTCATTTATTCGCGCCTGACCAACCCGACGGTCGCGGTTCTGGAGGAGCGGCTCGCCAACCTGGAAGGCGGTGCGGGCGCCACGGCCACTTCCTCCGGCCACGCTGCGCAGTTGCTCGCCCTGTTCCCGCTGCTGGAGCCGGGTGACGAGTTCATCTCGTCCCGCAAGCTCTACGGCGGCACGCTGAACCAGTTCGGCACCAGCTTCCCGCGCGCCTTCGGCTGGAAGCCGGTCTTCGTGGACACCGACGAGCCGGAGAACGTCCGCGCCGCCATCACCGGGAAGACCAAGGCGATCTTCGTGGAAAGCCTCGCCAACCCCGGCGGCGTGGTCACCGACCTTGAGGCCATCGCCAAGATCGCCGACGAGGCCGGAATCCCGCTGATCGTGGACAACACGCTGGCGACGCCGTACCTGATCAACCCGATCCAGTGGGGCGCCACCCTGGTCGTGCACTCCACGACGAAGTTCCTGTCGGGCAACGGCACCTCGGTCGGCGGCGTGGTCATCGACAGCGGCAAGTTCGACTGGACCAAGTCCGGCAAGTACCCGGCCCTGTCGGAGCCAGACGCCGGCTATCACGGCCTGAAGTTCCACGAAACCTTCGGCCATCTGGCCTTCACCATCCACGGCCACGCCGTGGGCCTGCGCGACCTGGGCCCGAGCCAGGCGCCGCTGAACGCCTTCTTGACCCTGAACGGGATCGAGACGCTGCCGCTGCGCATGCAGCGCCACAGCGACACCGCCCTGAAGGTCGCGCAGTTCCTGGAAAGCCACCCGGCCGTGGGCTGGGTCAGCTACGCCGGCCTGGAATCGTCGAAGTACCACGCGCTCGCCAAGAAGTACCTGCCGAAGGGCGCCGGTGCGGTGCTGACCTTCGGCGTGAAGGGCGGCTATGACACGGGCGTGAAGGTCGTGGAGAATGTCCAGCTGTTCAGCCATCTGGCCAACATCGGCGACAGCCGTTCGCTGATCATCCACCCGTCCTCCACCACCCACCGCCAGTTGACCCCGGAAGGCCAGGCCCAGGCCGGTGCCGGCCCGGACGTCATCCGCCTGTCCATCGGCCTGGAAAGCGTCGAGGACATCATCGCCGATCTCGACCAGGCGCTGAACAACGCGGCGGCCTGATCCGGCAAAGCCTTGCCCCTCCCCCGCCCAGATCTCGTGCAAACCGGAGTGTCGCGACAGGCTGACCATCGGTCCGCCGTGAGCGGGGGAGGGCCAGGAGGGTCAGGGTGGGAGATCGCAGCGGCCGCGCCGCCGGGGTCGGTGAAACGTGGCTGCTGCCTGAAACGGCCGGTCGGAGGTGGGCAACGCGCTGGCCGCCCTGCCCTACGCGGCTTCCTCCACCGGATCACCCTGTCGCGCATGGCTGCGCCATCCGCTGGCGGGTTTGAATCAAGGGCGTTTGATGGACTCCATCAAACGCCCTTGGTTTGAGGGGTCATTCCGCCGCAGCGGCCGGCACGGGAACCGGCTCGGCCGCCTTGCCGCCGTCGCGGTCGGGCGGCAGCAGAAGCGCAGCCAGGAAGGCAAGCGCCGCCAGCACCGACAGGGTGACGTACAGCATCACGAACTCGCCCGTACGCTCGTAGACGTACGCCACGAGCTGTACCGCGAGCGGCCCGGCCCCGAAGGACAGGATGAACTTGGCGCCGTACGCGAGGCCACGGTGCTTTTCCGGCGTGTAGCGGGCGAGCAGGAGGTTTTCCGCGGGAATCTGCACCTGCGAGGCCACGACCACCAGCGCCGCCGCGGCGACCAGCGGCAGGTCGGCCAGCACCGCCACCGCGGCCATCATGGGGGTCTGGACCAGCAGGCACAGCGTGTAGATGCGCTTCAACGGGTACTTGTCGGCCAAATGCCCGCCGATCAGCTGCGGCAGGGCCGCGAACAGGTACACCGCCGTCACGAGGCCACCGACTCCCAGCGTGCTGTCGCCCAGCCAATGGCCCAAACGCGCGTCGAACAGCTTCGGCAGCACGACCTGCATGCCGTTGAACATCAGCCCGGCGCAGACCATCGTGACCGACAGCACGAAGAAGGCGCGAATCACATCCCCGCGGGAGGCCTTCGGCTGCGGCTTCACGTCGGCCTTGCGGTCCTCCACGATGCCCAGCGCGATCAGCAGGGCCAGCGCCACGCCCATCCCCAGGCAGATCGCGCCTGGGATGATGAAGGCCGCACGCCAGCCGAACCACTGGGTCAGGCCGCCGGCCACCACGGCGGCGGACGCGATGCCCACCGTGCCGAAGATGCCCAAATAGCCCAGCGCCTTGCCCCGGTTGACGGCGTTCTTGACCATCCAGGACATGCCGACGGGGTGGTAGATGGAGGAGCCGAGGCCAAGCGCCGCCAGTGCCCACAGCATGCCGGTCGGTCCTTCGGTCAGGCCGCAGGCGACCGTGCCGGCGCCGGTGATCAGGAAGAAGACGGCCATCATCCGGCACTCGCTCCACCGGTCGCCCAGCCAACCGGCCAGCGGCGCGCCGAGGCCGATCAGCAGCGCCCCCACGGTCCACAGCCGGATCAGCTCGTCGTACGGCAGGTGCCAGTCCTTCTCCAGCGCCAGCACGACCGTCAGGAACAGGGCCGTCACGATGTGCATCAGCGCATGGCCGATCCACGAAAAGCCGATCGACAGACGCGCCGACATATCCGTCATTGAACCTCTCCGCCCCCGGATGATTTGCACCGGAAAATATCCCGGACCAAACTGGCACGCGCCGGAAAACGGGTCCAATGCGCACGGGGCATGGCGGGCATGCGAGCAGAAATCGTCATGCCGTCTCGTCGCGCAACCAATCGAAGTAAGCCGGATTGCCCCGCCTGATCTTCAGTTCCACGACGCAGGGCACCTCGTAACTGTGCAGGTCGCGCACCCGCGCGGACAGCTGGTCGAACAACGTCGCCCGCGTCTTGGCGATCAGGATCGTCTCGGCCGCCTCCTCAATGGCGCCCTGCCAGCGGTAGATGGAGGTCATGCCGTCCAGAACGTTGGCACAGGCGGCCAGCCGCTCCTCCACCAGGGTGCGGCCGATGTGCATCGCTTCCTCGCGCGAGGCGGTGGTGATGTAGGCGAAGACGAACTCCATGTCGCACCCTCCGAAGAACGCACTGTGATGCGCGTTTCACGATTTCGACGCAAACTGTCCGGACGTAGATTATCCGGACATTGCCACAGCCTTTTCCAAACACAACAGGCCCAACCACACCAAGCGCACCAAGAACAGAATTGAGGCAGCCATGGCAGCGCCGCGCCACACGGGGTCCCGACGCAAGCCCACCGACCAGCAGCTCGCCTGGCTGTGCCGGGGGATGGATCAGGCAGGCGGCAAGCTGCCGCTGTTCGACGACGATGGCCAGCGCGTAAACCGCCAGACCATCGAAAGCTGCCTGAAGGCCGGCTGGGCGGAGCGCTGGTTCAACAACCCGCTGAAACCCGATTGGCTTGTCTGCCGACTGACCGAGTCCGGGCGCGCCGCCGTCCTTGCCCGCTCCACGGTCATAACGGTGAATTTCCAGCAGGGTGCGCGGGACGATTAGCCCGAATCAGACGACCAGAATCATACGGCCCAAATCAGACCGCCACGGGCCGCATCTTCTGTTCGAGCGCGGTGCCAAGTTCGCGGGGCGTGACCGGCTTGTGGATCACCGTCAGGCCGTGCGCGGCGGCGTCATGCAGGCAGTCCGGCCCGGTCTCCCCTGTCAGGATCACGCCGGGGATGGCCGCGCCGTAGCGCTCCCGCACGCGCAGGATCACCTCGGTGCCGACGCGGCCCTCGCGCAGGCGGTAGTCGGCGATCACGATGTCCGGGGTCCTGGTCTGCGCCGCCAGCCGGTCCATGGCCTGATCGGCGCTGCCGGCGGGCAGCACGGTGTAGCCCCATTCCGACAGGATCATCTGCAGACCCATCAGCACGATGGCGTCGTCATCCACCAGAACGGCCAACTGGCCACGTCCCTTGACCGCCGACGTGCCGCCGCCGTCCGGCGCTTCCGCCACACCGCCTTCCCCCAACGGGACGAGCACGCGGAAGGCCGATCCGCGGCCTTCCACCGAGCGCACGTCCACCGGATGGTTCAGCAGCCGCGACAGGCGCCGCACGATGGCGAGGCCGAGACCCAGCCCTTGGGTGCGGTCGCGCTCCGGGTTGCCGACCTGATGGAACTCTTCGAAAATCCGCTCCAGATGCTCTTCCGGAATCCCGATGCCCGTGTCCTGCACGACGATGGCGAGGCTCGGCCCGTCGACCCGGCACTGCACCCGCACCAGCCCGCTTTCGGTGTAGCGCAGCGCGTTCTCGACGAGGTTGCGGAGCAGCCGGCCCAGCAGGGTGCGGTCGGTGCGCGCCTTCGCCGCGCAGCTTTCGACCCGCCAGTCCAGCCCCTTTTCCGCGGCCAGCGGCGCATAGGCCGCCCGGATTGGCTCCAGCACGTCATCGATGGCGAAATCCTCGATGACCGGAGTCACCACGCCAGCGTCCAGGCGCGACACGTCCAGCAGGCTGTCCAACAGTCCCTTCAGCGCGTCCAGCCCTTGTTCCAGATGGCGCAGCACCCCGGCGCCCGCGGTGCTCTGCACATGGCCGGACAGCGCCGCGGCGAAGAAGAACAGGGACTGCAAAGGTTGCCGCAGGTCGTGGCTGGCCGCCGCCAGGAACTTCGACTTGGCAAGGTTGGCGCGTTCCGCCTCGTCCTTGGCGAAGCGCAGTTCCTCCTGCATCGCCTTGCCTTCGGTGATGTCCTCGACGATGGAGATGCGGTAGGCCATCTCCGTCCCCGTGATGCGGGCGAGCGACGACGTGGTGCGCACCCAGACCACCCCGCCGTCCTTGCGGCGGTAGCGCTTCTCGATGACGTAGCTGGCGATGTCGCCGCCCAGCAGGCGGTCGAGCAGAGCGTCCTCCGCCGGCAGATCCGCCGGATCGGTGACGTCGCGGAAAGTGCGCTCCAGCAGGTCCCGCCGCTCGTAGCCGAGGATGGAGCAGAGCTTCGCGTTCACGTCCAGGAATCGCCCGTCCAGCGCGATGCGCTCGATCCCCACCGCAGCCAGCTCGAAGATGGAGCGGAAGCGCTCTTCGCTCCGGTGACGGGCGGCCTCGGCGCGGCGCAGGTCGGTGACCTCCATGACCACGATGCCCACGGCGGCGATGTCCGGCCCATTGTGAACGGGGAACAGGGCCGTCAGCCAGTGGCGGCGCACGCCGAACTGCCGCGGCGTCTCGCCAACGATCTCCTGGTAGGGAAGCGCCTCCCCGGTCTGGAAGACATGGTCGATCATCGGCGCGACGCTGACCGCCGTGTCCGGCAGCAACTCGGACATGGTGCGGCCTATGTGCGCGTCGGCGAGAATGCCGTTGATGTCGGCAAGCTTCTCATTGATGCGCAGGTAACGGTGCTCGCGGTCGAAGAAGGCCAGCCCGACCGGGGCGTTTTCCAGCAAACCGTTCAGTTGCGCCAGCAGCGCGCTCTTTTCGCGGTTGGCGAAGGCCAGGGCCTCCTCGCCGCGCTTGCGCGCGGTAATGTCCTGGAAGAAGATGGCCAGCCCTTCACGCGACGGAAAGGCCCGGACGGCGTACCAGGAATCGAGCGGCGGGTAGAGGCCTTCGAACTCCACCGGCTCGTGCTCCGCCATGGCGCGCCGGTATTGCTCGCTGAAAATGGTTCCGTCCGCCTGCGGAAAGGCGTCCCACAGGCAGCGGCCGATCAGGTCCCGCCCGTTGGCGATCAGCATCCGCGCGCGGTCGTTCATGTAGACGATGCGCCAGTCGCGATCCAGTTCGAACACGCCGTCGGTGGTGCTGTCCAGAACGGCGGCCATCTTGTGAGCCAGGGCGTTGGCCTCCTCGCGCACAGACTGCTGCCGTTCCAGCTGCTCGGCCATATGGTCGAAGGCGCGTCCCAACGTGCCCAGTTCGGACCGTTCCCCTGCGACCCCGCTGCGGACGGACAGGTTCCCCTCGCTCCAGCGCCGGGCAGCCTCCACCAGCGCGGCGGTCGGCCGGCGCAGCAGCCGGTTGCCGCCCCACCAGACGGCGAGCAGCGTCACTGCCAGCACAGCCGCGATCCCGGCCAGCGCGCGCTGCATGGCCTCGTGGATGGGCCCGAGCGTCACGGTCTTGTCCAGCGCGACCAGCACGCCCACGCCGTCCAACCCGAACCGGGTCGGGCGGTAGGCGATGATGCGCGGCAGGCCTTCCAGCCCATTGGCCTCGATCACCCCCGGTTCTCCGGCCTCCATCAATCCGGTCAAGTCCGAAGGCAGGGGATTGCCGATCCGTTCCGGGAGAGCCGGCACCTGGGCGATGATCACGCTCCGCCGGTCCACGAGGGTTATGCGCCCGCCGGACGGCAGCGGATTTTTCGACAGAAAGCTTTCGATCCAGGAAATGTCGGTCAGCGCCGAAACCACGCCGGCTATGCTCCCTTCCCCATCGCGGAACGGCATGGCAATGGGCAGGGCGAGCCGGCCGTTGGAGCGTTGCCGGACATGCTCCCCCAGGGAAACGGCGCCGGTTGCCAGCGCCTCGCGGAAATGGGCGCGATCGGCGACGGACAGGCCCAGCGCCATCCGGTCAGTGGCGCAGCGGATGATCCCGTCGCGGTCGATGACGTGAATGTTCAGGTAGACGGGGTAGGATG
>JAEZPL010000718.1 GCA_023413605.1 Pseudomonadota bacterium | reverse complement strand
GCCTTACGCCGCGCGGATCGTCGCGACGAAGCGTTCCACCTCCTGGCGGAGCTGGTCGGCCTCGCGGGACAGTTCGCCCGCGGCGGTCAGCGCCTGACCGGCCATGGAGCCGGTGGAACTGGCCGCCTTCGTCACGCCGTCGATGTTGGTCGAGACGGCGTGGGTGCCGGCGGAGGCCTGCTGGACGTTGCGGCTGATCTCCTGCGTCGCCGCCCCTTGCTGCTCGGAGGCAGCGGCGATGGCGGCGATCGTCTCGTTGATGGCCACGATGCTGCGGCCGACCGCCTGGATCACGTGCACCACCGTGCCGCTGACCGACTGCATTTCGGTGATCTGGGCCGAGATCTCCTCGGTCGCCTTGGCGGTCTGGTTGGCGAGGTTCTTCACCTCGCTGGCGACGACGGCGAAGCCCTTGCCGGCTTCACCGGCGCGCGCCGCCTCGATCGTGGCGTTCAGCGCCAGAAGGTTGGTCTGTCCGGCGATGCCCTGGATCAGGTTCACGACGTCGCCGATCTTCTGGGCCGCGGCGGCGAGCCCCTCCAGCGTGCTGTTGGTCCGCTCCACCTCGCCCACGGCTTCGGACGCCATCTGGGAGGACCGGCTGATCCGCTCGTTGATCTCGCGGATGGAGGTGGTCAACTCCTCCGCGGCGGAGGCGACGGTTTGCACGTTCTGGCTGGCCTCGTCCGCGGCGGTGGCAACGGCGGAGGCCTGGCGGTCGGTCTGTTCGGCAATGGCCGACAGGCTTTGCGCCGTCGCGCGCATGTGGTTGGCCTGGACGGACACGTTGCGCACCACCCCGCCCACGGACGCCTCGAAGCGTTCGGCGACCTCCGTCAGTTCGCGCTTGCGGCGGTCGGCCGCCCGCTGCTCCTCGCGGCGGCGTTCCTCCTCCAGGTCGGCCATGCGGGCGTTGCTTTCCTGGAACAGCTTCAGGGCCTTGTTGATGGCGCCGATCTCGTCGGCGCGGTCGGTGTCGGGGATGACGACGGTCCGGTTGCCGGCCACGACGGCGTCCAGCGTCGCGAGCGTCCGCCGGAGCGGCACGCCGATGATGGTCCGGCTGGCCATCAGCAGGGCGGCGACGAGGGCGGCCAGCAGGACGATGCCACCGGCGATGGTGGTGTCCCGCAGGCTCCGGACCGGCGCGTTGACCTTGTCGAGCGGCAGGTTGACCAGGATCGACCAGGGCGTTTCCGTCCCGCTGACGCTGACGGGGATGAAAAGCTGCTTCACCTCCTGTCCATCGGCGGCTTCCGACAGCTGTTCGAAGGGCCGTCCGGCCTGGATGGCGGCCTTGGCGGCGGCGAGGCTTGCGCTGGTCTGCTCGATCGGCTTGCCCATGTGGTCGGCGTTGGAGTAGCCGGCCCAGGCGCCGTTGTTGGAAATCAGGTAGACCGATCCGGTGTCGAAGGGCTTCACGGTCTTCAGCATGTCCCAGATGCCCTCGGTGGACAGGTCAATGCCCGCCACGCCGATGACGCGGTCATTTTCAACAATGGGAACGGCCATGGACACCATCAGCACGCTCTTGCCGGCGGCCACGTAGGCATACGGCTCCACCACGATGGCGCGTTTGGTGCGCTTGGGAACCTGATAATAGGCGCCGTCCGAACCGGGATCGTCATATCCGACGAGCGCCTCCAGATCGACCTTGCCGGATGCCCGATTCCAGTAGGGAAGGAAGCGGCCGGACTTGTCCGAGCCGGCGCTGTTCACGAACTCGGCGTCGCGGCCGTCCAGCGCGTTCGGCTCCATGCCGACCCAGACGCCCAGAAAGGCGGGGTGCGATTCGGCGATGCCCTTCAGCCAAGCGTTGAGCTGTGCCCGATCGGCCCGTCCCGACGCCTTGAGGCTGACCAGCGACGTCGCGATGAAGCGGGCGGCGCTCATGGCGTCTTCCAGCCGCGCCTGAGCCCTTTCGGCGTACCGGTGGCCGAGCTGTTCACCTCCCCTGTAGGCGAGCGCTTCGATGTCCGTCCCGCTCTTGGCGGTCAGCGCGGCGATTCCCGCAGCCAACCCCAGAACCGTGACGAGCACGATGACAATCAGCTGCTTTACAACCAATGATTTTGAACGAACCATGCTCCAGCCCGCCGTATTGTTCTTCTGATGCACAGCGGAGTATGATTGGATTCGTTCAGGGGGTGTTGGCCAGTTTAGGCGGTAAATTGTCGCTCCACACCGCGTAACAAGAGGGCTGGTGTTTGCAAACGGATGGAAAAGTAGAGGCCGGCAGCGCCCGAAGACGCCGCCGGCCCTGTCGGCCAGTCCTGTCGGCCTGCTCCGTTGGCCAGCCTCACACCTGTTCGGCGTTCAGCCAACCGTCCAGATCGGCCAGCGCGCGGCGGGTGTAGGCGAGCTTGCGCTCCCGCCCCTTGATGCGGTCCTCGATCGGCGGGAACAGGCCGAAGTTCACGTTCATGGGCTGGAAGGTGTCGGCGTTCGCGCCGCCGGTGATGTGGCCGAGGATGGCGCCCAGCGCCGTGGTGGACGGCGGGGCGGCGACGGGCCGTCCCTGCCGCTCCGCGGCGGCGAAGCGGCCGGCCATCAGGCCGACGGCGGCGCTTTCCACATAGCCCTCGCAACCCGTCACCTGCCCGGCGAAGCGGATGCGCGGCTGCGCCTTCAGCCGCAACGCGCCGTCGAGCAGGCGCGGGCTGTTCAGGAAGGTGTTGCGGTGCAGGCCGCCCAGCCGCGCGAATTCCGCATTCTCCAGTCCGGGGATCATGCGGAAGATGCGGGTCTGCTCGGCATGGCGCAGCTTCGTCTGGAAGCCCACCAGATTGTAGAGCGTGCCCAGGGCGTTGTCCTGGCGCAACTGGACCACCGCGTAGGGACGGCGTTCCGGCTTGTGCGGGTTGGTCAGGCCGACCGGCTTCATCGGGCCGTAGCGCAGCGTGTCGACGCCGCGTTCCGCCATCACCTCGATGGGCAGGCAGCCTTCGAAGTAGGGGGTGTTCTTCTCCCACTCCTTGAAGTCCACCTTCTCGCCGGTGATCAGGGCGTCGATGAAGGCGCGGTACTCGTCCTTCTCGAAGGCGCAGTTGATGTAGTCCTTGCCCGTGCCGCCGGGGCCGGGCTTGTCGTAGCGCGACTGGAACCACGCCTTGGACAGGTCCACGCTCTCCAGATAGACGATGGGGGCGATGGCGTCGAAGAAGGCCAGCGACTCCTCGCCCGTGAAGGACCGGATCGCCTCGGCCAGCGAAGGGGAGGTGAGGGGGCCGGTGGCGATGATCACGCTGTCCCACGCCTCCGGCGGCAGGCCCTGCACTTCGCCGCGCTCCACCGTGATCAGCGGATGGGCCATGATCGCCTCGGTCACCGCACCGGCGAAGCCGTCGCGGTCCATGGCGAGCGCGCCGCCGGCCGGCACCTTGTGCGCGTCGGCGCAGCGCAGGATCAGCGACCCGCAGCGCCGCATCTCCTCATGCAGCAGGCCGACGGCGTTGTACTCCGCATCGTCCGACCGAAAGGAGTTGGAGCACACCAGTTCGGCGAACATGTCGGTGCTGTGCGCGTCGGTGGGACGGACCGGGCGCATTTCGTGCAGCACCACGGGCACGCCGCGCGAGGCGAGCTGCCAGGCAGCCTCGGACCCGGCGAGGCCGCCGCCGATGACGTGAACGGGGCGGAGGGAGGCGGGGCTGGAAGTGTCGGTCATGATCTTCGTCTTGCGAGAGGCGCCCTTGCCCGTGTCCTGGGACAAAACGCTGGGAAACGTAAAGGTGATTGAGGTAGCCCCTTGGGGCGCTGGCCGCAAGGTTTCGGTGGGACATCGAACGGAATGCCGTCCCGCAAACGAAACGGCCGGCCCCGCGCAGGGCGGGAACCGGCCGTGTGTCCGATGTGCTGCCGGATGGACGGGCGTTACTCGGTCTTCGTCGTCGTGGTCCGCTCGGTGGTCGAGGAACCGCTGATCGGCGGGGTGGTCAGCGTGGAGCCGGTGGTGCCGTAGCCCGGGTTGGTCGTGGTGGTGGTTGTCGTGGTGCTGGTGCGCGTGTCGTCGGAACCGCAGGCGCTGACCAGAAGGGCCGCGCCGAAGGCCAGAGCCACACCGGACAGAATCGTCTTCTTCATCGTCCCTCTCCCTCCTGTAAGGCGAACTGTGGAGAAGGAACGCGCGCCGGACGCGTTTGTTTCCTTGGTCGGCAAAAGTCCCGTGACAAGAAAAGGGCCGGGGAATTCCCGGCCCGTCTTCACGCCCTCTTTCGGGTCTTCGGCTTCGCCTTCAGGTAGGGGGCCAGATACTGCCCGGTGTAACTCCGGGCGACCTTGGCCACATCCTCTGGCGTGCCCTCCGCGACGATCTCGCCGCCACCGGTGCCGCCTTCGGGGCCGAGGTCGATGATCCAGTCCGCGGTCTTGATGACCTCCAGATTGTGTTCGATCACCAGCACCGTGTTGCCCTGATCGACCAGCGCGTGGAGCACCTCCATCAGCTTCTCCACGTCGGCGAAGTGCAGGCCGGTCGTGGGCTCGTCGAGGATGTAGAGCGTGCGGCCGGTGGCGCGGCGGCTCAGCTCCTTCGACAGCTTCACGCGCTGCGCCTCGCCGCCCGACAGCGTGGTGGCGGGC
>JAEZPL010000372.1 GCA_023413605.1 Pseudomonadota bacterium | reverse complement strand
GGCCGCGGATGGCCTCGCCGGCGAACTCGATGACGTGGCCGGTGCCGCCGGCGGTGCCGATCTTGCCGATGATGGCCAGCACGATGTCCTTGGCGGTCACGCCCGGCGGCAGTTCGCCGTCGACGCGCACCAGCATGTTCTTGGCCGGCTTCTGCAGCAGCGTCTGGGTGGCCAGCACATGCTCCACCTCAGACGTGCCGATGCCGAAGGCCAGGGCGCCGAACGCGCCATGGGTGGCCGTGTGGCTGTCGCCACAGACGATGGTGGTGCCGGGCAGCGTAAAGCCCTGTTCCGGACCGACGATGTGGACGATGCCCTGGCGGATGTCGTCCATCGGGAAGTAGCGGATGCCGAAGTCGCGCGCGTTCTTGTCCAGCGTCTCGACCTGGATGCGGCTTTCCTCCTCGACGATGCCCTTGGAGCGGTCGGTGGTCGGCACGTTGTGGTCCGGAACGGCCAGCGTCGCCTCCGGGCGGCGCACCTGACGGCCGGCAAGTCGCAGCCCCTCGAACGCCTGCGGGCTGGTCACCTCGTGAACCAGATGGCGGTCGATGTAGAGGATGCAGGTGCCGTCGTCCTGGCGATGGACGACATGGCTGTCCCAAATCTTGTCGAACAGGGTGCGCGGCTTGGACATAGCAATTCTCTCTCGCGAGCAGCAGGCCGAACGAACAAAGCGTGCGGTAAGAGGGCCGCACAATAGCGGTCTCTTACCGCCAGGACAAGGCCATGGCTTCGCCGAACGCCTACTTGGCAGGCATGTCTCCATAGGTCACGCGCACCGGGGTTCCGTCGTTCAACGCCCCCTTGCCCGCGCCGGACTTCAGGTCGGGATTGCGCAGGACTTCCATCGCCCCGAAGCGGCCATCCTCGCAGGACACCGGCACGATCAGGCGCGGCTCCGTCGACGACGCGTCGAAGGTGCCGTTGCAGCGCAGGCGTTTGTCCGCCGACTGCACCGCGTAGAAGCCGAGCGGGCTGTAGGGGTTCGCCTGCGCCACGCCCGCGACGGCCAAATCCTTGCCGACCACGCCGCTGACCGGCCACTGCTGGTTCGGCTGAGGTGTATGGGTCGCGCAGGCGGCGGTGGCGAGGACGGCGCACAGGCAGAGGACGTTGCGGAGCATGGAACAACCTCGTCGGGCTTGAGATGTCCCGCTTGTGCCCACCGCAACCGCGCGCTGTACAGGACCGTTTCCGCGCAGCGACACCATGTCCCGCCCGGCTGGATACCGCACCGCCCCTGTGCTAGCGTCCGGCCATTCCATGCATAAGGAAGGGTTTTCCCGTGACGGACCGCACTGTCCGCTGTGAGCGCTGCGACAGACCTTATCCGGCCGAACTGCCGTCCTGCCCGAACTGCCGCCGCATCCGGCAGACCAACATCGCCATCGCGACCACGCTGATCCTGCTGGTGATCTTTGCCATCGCGGGCTGGTTCGGCGTGCAGGTGCTGACCGGATTCGCTCTGTGAGACCGAAGGCGTTTGATGGCTTCCATCAAAGGCCTTCGGCTCAAACCCGGCAGCACATGGCGCAGCCATGTGCGAAAGGGCATACGGCCGGCCGATCATGGAAGCGTTCATGCGCCGGCCGTATGAGATGGCTTTGATGCCCATCGTCTCGCTGGACTGACCGCCGCGCGCGCAGCCGCGCGGACCTGCCGTCACGGGAACGCAGGCCTCCCCCACCCGCGCGCACCGTAGGATGCCGCAAAACATAAAGGTGGGAGAGATCATGGCCGACCAAGCCATGCCCCGCGCGGCCGCGGACAACAGGCCGGGCGCCGCGGTCTACGCGCAGCTTGCGGGCATCGTTCTGTTCTGGGGCGCCAACTGGCCCCTGATGAAAATGGCCCTGTCCGACATCGGGCCGCTGACCTTCTGCCTTTTGCGCTTCGCCGGGGCGGCGGCCGTGCTGGCCCTGCTGTCGCGGGTGCTGCGCTTCCCCCTGCTGCCGCGGCCGGGGGAGCGCTGGCCGCTGGCCCTCGTCGGGCTGCTCCAGGTCGCGGGCATGCTCGACCTCAGTTCCATCGGGCTTCGAGTCGTGCCGCCGGGCCGGGCGGCGGTGCTGGCCTACACCATGCAGATGTGGGCGCTGCCGCTGGGCGTGCTGCTGGCGGGCGAGCATTTCACCCGCCGGCGCGTGACGGGCGCGCTGCTGACCTTTGCCGGCGTGCTGGTGTTCTTCAACCCGGCGCTGGTGGACTGGAGCGACGGACAGGCCCTGCTCGGCAACGGGCTTCTGCTCGCCTGCGCGATGAGTTGGGCGCTGGGTGCCACGCTCTACCGCCGCCGGGGCGGCTGGCAGACTCCCTTCTGGACGCAAACCTTCTGGCAGATCGCCATCAGCGCGGCCGTGACCGCCCCCCTGGCGCTGGGGGCGGAGCACGCGCGCCCGATCCATTGGTCTCCGGCGCTGATGACCGTACTGGCCTTCAACTGGCTGATCGCCACGGGGCTTTGTTACTGGTGGTGGGCGAAATCCCTGACGGCCATGCCCGCGTCGCAGGCCGGCCAGATCGTCTGCCTCGTCCCCATCACCGCCCTGCTGCTGAGCGCCGTCTTCATGGGCGAGCCCCTGACGGCGGGCGTGTTGATGGCCGTGGCGCTGATCGGTGCCGGGATCGTGACGACGATGCGGACTGCATCCCCTTCACCCAAGCCCGCTGGGCGCTGAACCGGAGGGCAAGGTTTTTCCCGACAAACCTTGCCCTCACCCTCCCACGCCATGGGCGTGGGCCCCTCCCTCTCCCGTCCTGGCCGGGAGAGGGGAAAAATGTCGCCAACGCCAAACGCCCGCCCGGATTGCTCCGGGCGGGCGCTGGAAACCTTGGCGAACGGAAGGGGCCGGATTACTCCGCGGCGGCCTTCTCGTTCATGCCGCGGCCGGTCGTGCGCTCGGCGATACGGGCCGACTTGCCGCGACGATCGCGCAGATAGTACAGCTTGGCGCGACGG
>JAEZPL010000622.1 GCA_023413605.1 Pseudomonadota bacterium | reverse complement strand
GCACAGCGGACCGGCGCGGGCGGGTTCTGTTCGGCTGCCGCCGCCGTGGCACACGCGTCGAGTTTCAGGTGTGGGACAACGGGCCGGGCATCCCGGAGGGCATGCAGGACACCATCTTCGAAGAGTTCCGCCAGCTCAAGAACCCGGAACGCAATCCCATACAGGGTTTTGGCCTGGGCCTTTCCATCGTCATGCGCATCGCCCGGTTGCTGGGGCTGGAGGTGTCGGTTCGCTCGACGGTCGGGCGGGGCTCGGTGTTTTCCGTCACGGTGCCCTGTGGCCGCGCCACGCAGCCGGTCCATGGCTCAGTCCTTGGCGGTGCGCCACCCGTCGATGCCGTCCAGGGCCAATGGCTGAAGGGCCGCACCGTGCTGCTGGTCGAGGACGACGAACGGGTCCGCCGCGGCTTGACCATGATGCTGAAGCGCTGGGGCGCGCGCGTCGTCGATGTCGCTTCGGTGGAGGAACTGGCCGCCGTGGTGCCGCGCCTGAGCCGCCGGCCGCACGTGATGCTGACCGATTACCGCCTGCCCGGCGGAGCCACCGGCGGCACGGCGGTCGAACTGGTGCGCCGCCGCTGGGACGTGCCGGGGATCATCATCACCGGCGACACCGCGCCCGAACGCCTGCGCGAGGCCGGCTCGTTGGGCTGCCGCCTGCTTTACAAGCCGGTCGACCCCGCTGAACTGGTCCAGGTCCTCTTCCAGGCGGTGCAGGCCTGACGCTGATCAGACCCGGCCGGGTGGAACATCAGCCGCAGAGAAACGGCACGGGGCCGGTCTGTGGTTCCTGGTGGTGGTGACGGAAACCACAGGCCAGCCCCCAGCAGAAGCCTGCTACAGAAGCAGCGCCTTTTCCCTCTGCACATTCCCCGAAAGCTGGGTCGTCGCGCGCGCGTCCAGCGCGTT
The DNA here is from genome assembly GCA_023413605.1 of Pseudomonadota bacterium. GTDB lineage: Bacteria > Pseudomonadota > Alphaproteobacteria > Azospirillales > Azospirillaceae > Azospirillum. The sequence continues at coordinate 7,555 of JAEZPL010000622.1, read as the reverse complement.
GCGCAACTTCGGGAAATCGACGTCTTCTTCCTGATGGACGTGCTCGGCGATCAGCATCTTCAATTCGGTGAGACGGCCGAGCCAGTCGGGATGGTCCTTCGGCATCTGTTCCAGCGCGAACAGGTGCATCTTCATGTCGGCATGCTCGCTGTACAGGCGCCGCGTGTCCTCCTCCTCGTGCGCACGGTCGTGAAGCAGGGGATAGACGACGTCCTCCTCCGCCAGGGCGTGCGCGGCGAGACGGCGCTTCAGGCGCAGCAGCAGCTGCGTCCGGCGGAAGACCGCGTTCGGACGGGTCTGCTCCAGTTCGTTCAGCAAGGCCATGATGTGCCGGTGGTCATCGACCAGCGCTTCGAACGGATCGCGCCACGCCGTGGTCCCGGCGGTCTTGGCGAGCACCGGCGGCAGCACGCGGCTGGCGATGACCGCGACCGCCGCACCGCTGGCAAAGGCGACGAGGCCGCTTGTGGAAAAAAGACCCATTCCCTTCCTGTCCATGATCTCCGTGCCTCCTGGCTTCGATGGTGTGTCTGGGGTGTGTCTGGCTTCCAACAGGGGCGGACCGGTGCCGTTGCCGATCATGCCTGCGGAGGAAGGATCTGCTCGCCAGAGTCCGGAGGGGTGGAATGCCATCGTGCCCACAAAATCCACCCTGCTGGTGGCCAGCGGGGAATGACGCTGCGGGGAAAGCGGGCGACGCACCCGCGGCGGCAGGCTGCTGACAGAATCTGACAGCATGTGGGGCTAAGGTTCGTCTCACCGGGCGGGGCCGACGAAAACGCCCCGCCGCCACGGACAACCAGCCAGCACGACACCCAGACAGCCCAAGGGAACGCCACCATGCTGAACGTCGATTTCGTCCTGCTCTACGTCGACAGCCCCGCCGCCAGCGTCGCCTTCTACACCGACCTGCTGGGCCGTCCGCCGGTCGAGGCCTCGCCGACTTTCGCCATGTTCGCCATGGAGTCCGGCCTGATGCTCGGCCTGTGGTCGCGCCACACGGTGGAGCCCAAGGGGATCGTCCTGCCGGCCAGCGGCGAGATCGCCTTCGTCGTCCCGAACGCCGACGCGGTGCGCGCCACCCACGCCGACTGGGCCGTCCGCGGGCTGACCATTGCCCAGGAACCGACGGCCATGGATTTCGGCGACACCTTCGTCGCGCTGGATCCGGACGGCCACCGCCTGCGCGTCTTCGCCCCGAACGGCCATTGAGCGGCCGGCGGAGGAAGCGCTTCCATGAGCGGTCGCAATTGGATCGCCGTTGCCTCGGCCGAGCATGTCCGGCTCGGCCGCGCCGGCGGCTTCATGCAGGTCTGCCACGGAAAGGCGGCGCCGTTGCGCCGCCTGCGCCCGGGGGACCGCGTCGCCTACTACTCGCCCTGGGAGGAGTACCGGAGCACGGAGAAGCTCCAGATTTTCAGCGCCATCGGCCTCGTTCGGGAGGGGGAGCCCTACCAGTTCGACATGGGCGGCGGCTTCGTGCCGTTCCGGCGCGACGTCGGCTGGCTGAAGGCGGAAGAGGCGCCGATCAAGCCCCTGCTCGACGTGCTGGACTTCACCGGCGGGATCCGGAACTGGGGCTACCAGCTGCGCTTCGGCCTGTTCGAGGTCAGCGACCACGACATGCGCCGCATCGCCGAGGCCATGAAGGCGCCCCTTCTCGCGTGAGTCCATTTGGTGCAGCCCGTGTCCTTTCCGACATGGGCGCTCCCGTTTCAAGGGGAGAAGGGAGCAGGGCTTGACATGATACGATAATGGACAGGGATGTGGAGATGAGCGCAGCCTTCGCAATAGACGGGAGTCCGTTGTCGAAAGAGTTGACCACAAGAGTGCCGGGCATCGGTCTGTGCGGGCATAAGCATGTATGCCGTTGGCGGTGGTTCCGATTTCCGCACTCATAAAATATAAGAGCATCCAATAAAAATCAGATTCGGTGGCATCGTCGGTGATATCGGCGAATTTGCTTTGAGGGATTGGAGTCGGAAAGAAAGAAAATGTCGGGTTGATAAGGACGGCGTTTCATTGCTTTCCATTCAAGGAAAGTGAAGGGCAATGGGCGCCACGGTTACCACGATCATGTGGGCGTATCCTGCCGCACGCATCATGGGTCCTGTCGTTCGACCGCTGGGAAGCAAACGTCACCGGACGCAGCCAGTGAATGCGAGTTCAATGGATGGAGGACGCCTGTGCCTCACGCCTCCGACGACACCAGCCCGCCGCAGATTCCGTCGCAGCTCATCGACGAGGCGCTTGCGCGCGTGCTTGCCAGCCGCGGGTTCCGGGCATCGGCCAGGAAGCGGCGCTTTCTGCAATTCGTGGTGCAGCAGACGCTGGCCGGCCACGCCGACCGGATCAAGGCTTACACCATCGCCATGGACGTGTTCGACCGCGATGCCAGCTTCGACCCGCTGCTCGATCCGGTGGTGCGAATCCAGGCCGGCCGCATCCGTCATTGCCTTGAACAATATTACCTGACCGAGGGAGCCGGCGACCCGGTCGAGATCACCATCCCGAAGGGCAGCTACGTTCCCCACTTCATCGTCCGCAGTCCGGCTGTGCCGGCCGAAAGGGCCGCACGGGCGCCGATGGCTTCCAGCCAGGGCATCGCCGAATCCACATCCGGTCTGCCGGCCGGCGGGGTGCTCCGCGTTGCGGCGCACGGCTCCGCGCTGGGTTCTGTGCGGCGGGGTGTGGTCGCTGCCGCCGCGCTTTTGCTGGTGACCGTCCTGCTGGCGGCTACCCTGTGGTACGCGATGGGACCGGGCGCGGGTGGGGTGCGGTCGTCGGAGAAGGATGACCGGATGATCGCGATGCGTGGCCCGTCGCTGCTGGTTCTGCCCTTCGCCAACGGGACGGGCAACCCCGCGCAGGACATGCTCGCGGAAGGCTTCACCGAAGACCTGATCGGGGCGCTGATCCGGTTCCGCAGCGTGCTGGTTTTCGGTGCGGACACCAGCTTCCGCTTCCGGTCCGCACCGGCGTTGCACGAGGCCGAGCCGAACACGGCCATCGACTATGTGCTGAAGGGCAGCGTCGGCCAGACCGGCGAACAGGTGCAGGTCACCGTCGCGCTGATGAACGCGAAAAACCGCCAGTATCTCTGGTCTGACAGCTATCGCCGCGACATGTCGCACACCGCGATGATCGACCTGCGGCAGGACATCACGGTGCAGATCGCCCGCGCGCTGGCTCAGTCGCAGGGCCAATCCTACGCGCCGGCCGGGCGGGACGAGGCGGCAGCCGTCCGCGCACGGTCGCCGAAGGAACTGGCCTCCTATGAATGCATGCTGCGGACCCGGCAGTACTGGCGCCATCTGGACGCGGACCTGCACGCCCAGGTCCGGGCCTGCCTGGAGCAGGCGACCCGGGCCGACCCGCTTTATGCGGACGCCTGGGCGGCGCTGGCCATGGTCACCATCGATGAGGCCCGGCTGGGCTTCAATCCGGTCGACGCGCACGATGATCCGGTGGGGATCGGGCTGGAACTGGCAAAGCACGCCCTGGTCCTCGCCCCCGACACGCCCCTGCCGCTTCAGGCCCTCGGCCTGGCCCATTGGCTGCGGCGCGAGCCCCAGCTCAGCATCGCCGCCTACGAACAGGCGCTGGCGCTGAATCCCAACGACAGCGACATACTGGCCGACCTCGGCCGCAGTTACAGCCTGATCGGCAACTGGGACAAGGGCATTCCGCTGATCCGGGAGGCCTACGCCCGCAATCCGGCCCAGCCCGGCTGGTACCGGATCGTCCTGGCCCTTTACCATTACATGAACGGCCGTTATGACGACGCGCTGGCGGAGGCGCAGCGGATCGACGTGCCGGATTCCGTGCTGCCGCACGCGGCGTTGGCGATGATCCACGGCCAGACCGGCAACAGGGCCGAAGCCGACCGCGAGGTGCGGGAGATCCTGCGCATCGACCCGAAATTCGCCGACAAGGCGGTTGCCGAGTTCCAGCGGCGGAACATCGCGCCGCCCACCATCGTCAGGATCGTCGATGGCCTGCGGAAGGCCGGTCTTCCCGTCGCGCAGAACTTGACGTCGGTTGACGGGGATTGATGGTCGACGGGATCAAGGACTGTCGCCATGCAAGAAACGGTCAGGTAAAACGCCGTATCATGGACGCCCTGATGGCCGTTCCAGCGGCCGTGATACGGTGGCTGTTACCGTAGCACGGCGGTGTACGCACGCTTGCTACTTCTGCGGACGGTTCTGCTTGCGGTTCAATGCTCCCGAGACGAACGTCGGGAGCGGACCATGACACACCGACTTACACGATTTGATCTGGCACGTGTTTTTCTGGCTCGCGTCTTTTTTGCCTCCGCCCTCACCCTGGGAACGGGGGCCGCGATGGCGCAGACTCAGACGATGCCGAACCCATCGGAAGGCAACTTCCAGATCAAGACGACCGGGGATCTGGTTCGGTTGTGCCAAGCCAAGCCGAACGACCCCACCGGCATCGCCGCGCTTCACTTCTGCCAGGGATTCGCGGTCGGCGCCTACCAGTACCACCAGATCGTTACGGCGGCCGAACGCAAGCGCCCGCTGGTCTGCGCCCCGAACCCTCCGCCGTCGCGCGATCAGGCGATCGCCTCCTTCGTCTCCTGGGCGGAGAAGCACCCGCAGGAGATGAACACGCCTCCGGTCGAGGGGCTGTTCCGTTACCTGTCCCAGCAATACCCCTGCCGCGCGTGAGCGCCGCGTTCCTCACCACACAGGGTGGACCGCCATGACCATCAAATCGCTTTCCACAGTCGCGGTGCTCGCGCTTGCGCTCGCCTCCTGCAGCGACATGTCGCCGACCCAGCAACGGGCGCTGACCGGCACGACCGGCGGCGCGGCCGGCGGCGCCCTGATCGGGGCCATCGCCGGCAACGCCGGCATGGGGGCCGCCATCGGCGCCGGTGCCGGTCTGGCCAGTGGCCTGCTCTACGATTACCACAAGCACACCGAGCAGTCGGCCTACCAGCGCGGCGTCCAGTCCGGCAAGGCCAGCCAGTCCGGCCAGGGGTACTGAACGCGCTTTCCAACCCGGCGGTTTGGCCGGTCGCTCATCCGACGGAGAGCAGGAAGTCGAAGGGCGATCCCAGGCCGCCGGCAACGATGCGGTTGTCGCCACGGCGCAGTGGGGCGGTGTCGCGCATGAAATTGTGCCCGATCGCCTGTCCGTTCACCACCGTGCCCAGCGTGCTGCCGAGATCGGACACGAACAGGCGGTCATGGTCGCGCGTGATCATGAAATGGTCGCGCGACAGGCGGAACGGTTCCTGATCCTCGATGGACAGGTCGGCCGAACGGGGTGGAGGAGCCTCGCCCCGGACGGGAAGCCGGCCGACCACGAAGGGCAGGCGCTCGACCGCGACGGGGGATGTACCGATCCGGGCACGCAGGATATCGGACTGGGCGGTGAGCGCGATGGGCACGCCCTCGGCAATGGCCGCATCCGGCTCCGCCGCCGCGGTCCGATCGTCCACCTGCGGCCCGTGCGAGGACAGCAGCAGATCGCCCGCGACCTTGTCCTCGATGGTCCGCAGCCGGACGCTGAGGCGCTGGATCAGGCCGCGCGCCAGTGTGGGGTCGCTGCTCATACGGTCCAGAAACTCCCGCGCGGTCAGCATCTCGGCGGCTCCGTCGCGGGACGCTCGGGCGGTGGCGCTGCGCGGGCGGTTTTCGATGACGCCCATCTCGCCCAGCCATTCGCCCTCCCGGACGTGGCCGATCAGGACGGAAATGTCCCGGACTTCCCGCAGGACCTCGACTTCGCCGTAGCGGACCCAGAGCACGAAGTCGCTCGGGTCTCCCTGTCGGAACAGCAGGTCGCCTTGCTGGAACTGAACCGGCGTCGTCATGGTCCCAAGCCCTCCACGATGTGCGCTGATGTCATGACGGCGTTCCAGGGCGGTGCCCGACGTTTAAACCCCGTACGTCCGCAACCTGGACCGTACGCGTTCTTCCCGACGCTGTTCAGGTACGTTACCGAACTTTACGGTGGGAGAAGCGCTGTTCGCCCGGAGCGATACCGGCGAGCACGTCAACTCCCGCCCGACGTTCCCGCCTCCAGGATCGAGACGATCGAGAACAGGGTGAAGCAGACGGCGCCCAATCCGACCAGGATCCGCGCCGGAACGAAAAATGCGGAATCGCTGACCGCCGCTTCCGCAAGAAAGGCGGAGAAAAACAGGCAGGCGAGGCAGGTCATTACCGGGATCAGCGGAATCCGGTTGGCCAGGGGGCATTCCCGCCGCCAGACCAACGCAAGCAGCCAAACCTTCGAGATGATGCTGTAGCAGATCATGCCGAGCCCGAGAAGGACGCAGCCGGGCGCGATCCGCTCCGGCCGATCGGAACCGAACAGCACGATCAATCCCCAGGCGAAGGCCGCGGACCCCATCAAAAGCACCCAGAACGTCCAGGCCCAGCGCTCCGCCTCGTCGAACTGGTTGCGCACCTGTCGCACCACCGTCGAAACCAGCGAGATCAGGCTCGCACAGATCGCCGCGATGCCCATCAGAACGTGGCCGGCGACGAAGTCGGGCGTTTCCGCCCCGCGCGTCAGCAAAATGATCGCCCAGACGGCGATGGTCGCCGTTGCCGCCAGGGGAATGCACACCAGCCCGCGGCCGAACGAGGCGCTGTAGGATTCGGCCGGCGGGCCGTCCTCATGGCGACCATGCGCGTTCTTCGGAATCAGGGTGAACGCGCTCGACGCGGTGGCGACGGTGCTGACACAGGCGGCGATCAGGCCGACCCCGAACACGACGTGGCCCGCCACAAAGTTCGGCGCGCCATCCTGCCGAAGGAGCAGCAACCCCCATAGCGCGGCCGCAAGCGCGGCGGTGTAGCCGATGATCGGCAGGGTGATCATCCAGGTTCGGCTGAACGTGTGCGTGAGCTGCCGGATGATCATGGCCGCGGTCGTGAAAAGCGCGATGCAGATCGACGTCAACGAAATGAGCACATGTGCCGCTATGAGATGATCCCCATCGGCTCCGCCTGATCGAACATAAAGTCCAAACGTCAGGCATACGGCGCCCATGGCGAGGGGAATAGCTCGAAAGAGTATGCTGATCCAATAGTTCATGGATATGCCCTCAAAAATTGAGCGTCAGTTTTGACATATTTCAGTGTTCGGCGCGCCAACGGATATGGAGCGGTCATTTTACCTTTCAACAGTCGAGGATATTTCTTCAAGACGCCGACTTTTGTCCGATCGTTCTCTGTCTGTTTTGAAGTGCTGCGCGTGAAGCAACCTGTGGTTTGGCTGGACGAGGTGGATTGGCAGCCGGTGAACGCCAGTACGGTGGGGGCACAGGCCGTTCGCCGACCGGGATTGCCTGAGCGCAGCGCAAGTTTATGGTTAAAAAATAATTTATAGTAATCGGCGCGGACCTTCGTCTCTAAATGAATCGTCTCGACATTCTAAACATTCCGGTTTTCTTTGGTGATATTTGAAGGCCCTCCTATTCCAGGTGATTGAAAGGTAATTGGCTGATCTTCTACTTTGCCGGAACTTTACCGGTTGGGAGGTCGGTCATGGACGTGCGGGGTACGGCTTACAA
>JAEZPL010000555.1 GCA_023413605.1 Pseudomonadota bacterium | reverse complement strand
GGCCCTGCACGCTGGCCTTCCTCGACCCGCCCTACGGCCAAGGCTTGGCGCCCCGCGCGCTGGAGGGTTTGGCGAAGGCCGGCTGGCTGGCGCCCGGCGCCATCCTGGTGGTGGAGGTGGGGGACCGCGACCCGCTGCCCCCGCCGCCGGGCTTCACAGACCTGGACGAGCGGCGCTACGGCGACACCCGCGTCGTCTTCCTGCGCTACGATCCGTCTCAGGAGTAGGTGAACAGGGCCGAGGTGACCTGGCTGGGCGCAAGCCCCGCGAGGATCAGCCGGTCGCCGCCGCCGAAGTCGAGCAGCGATCCGCCGCCGCCATCGGAGCCCAGGCGGTAGGTCATGCCCTTGGTCAGCCCGATGTGGTCGCCCTGGGCGATGCTGAAATCGGCGACGCGGTCCTGGCCGCCGCCGCGGGCGAACACGAACAGATCGGCTCCGGCGCCGCCCCACAGCGTGTCGTTCCCGGTGTCGCCCCACAGGGTGTCGTCGCCCTCGTCGCCCATCAGCAGGTCGGCTCCCGCGCCGCCGTGCAGCAGGTCGTTGCCCAGGCCGCCGCGCAGCGTGTCCCTGCCGTCGCCGCCCCAGATCGTGTCGTGGCCGGCGCCGCCCATCAGCTCGTCGTTGCCGGCCAGCCCGTTCAGCACGTCGTTGCCCGTGCTGCCGTACAGGCTGTCGTTCGCCGAGGTGCCGGACAGGGTCTGGTTCTGCGGCGCGTCCACGATGTCGAAGCTGACGCCGGTGAAGTATTCCGCGTAATAGTCGATGGAGTTCATGTAGTTGGGCCGCAGCGCGCCGGTCAGGTCCGACATGATCGTGCCCGGAGCGGCGAAGCTGCCGTAGGTGGCCCCGCCGTCGTACTCGTCGAAGCAGCCGATCATGTGCCCGAACTCGTGCGCGACCAGTTCGTCCTGGTAATCCGGACCCCAGTCGGTCTCCGTGCACCAGTTCAGCATGTCGCAGCGCCCGTAGCCGTCGATGACGTTCACGTCGTACTGCTGGGTGCCGGGCGGCACGAACTGCACGTCGAAGCGGATGGCGTAGCTGTTGGTGCCGTCGGACAGGCAGAATTTGTCATTCCACAGGGTCTCGATCCCCTGCTCCCACACCTGCTTCAGGCTTCCGGGATCGTCGCCGTTCAGGTGGATGCGCGTCTGCACGGTGAAGGCGGTGCCGTCGAAGGCCAGGTCGTATTTCACCTCCCACCCGAAGCCGCCGTCCGCCCGCGTTTCCATGTAGTTCACCGACGAGGAGAAGGCGGCCGGGGCGGAGGCCAGCGTGTCGGCCATTGTGGCGGTTGTCGTGGTCGCGACGTAGGGCGCTGTGACCATCGGCGCCATGGCGGAGTCGAGGGGCGCCGCCGGAGCCTGGACCTTGTTCCCGAACGTGTGGCTGGCGGGGTGAGCCTCGCTTCTCATGGCACGCTTCATGGCAGGGTCCTTTGCTTTGTGCGGTGTGCGGACCATCATGAGGCGGTGCGGCAGGGCATTCTTGTGACCTTAACTATGCCTTAACCATTTGCCTACCGGCGTAGGACGGCCCCTGACCCTTGGGGTTATGGCGTCCGGGCACCTTGGCCGTCCGGCGCTGTTGTCTGGCTGGGACAGCGCGGCGGCAGGCGCCGCGACCGGTCCCCCTGGCTTGGGGCGGCGGCGCATGATCAAGGATCTCTGGTACAAGAACGCGGTCATCTACAACCTGGCCGTCGGGACCTTCATGGACTCCAACGGCGACGGCATCGGCGATTTTCAGGGGTTGCAGCGCCGGCTGGACTATCTGCACGGGCTGGGCATCACCTGCCTGTGGCTGGGGCCCTTCCAGCCGTCCCCCATGAAGGACGACGGCTACGACGTGGCCGATTACTACAACGTCGACCCGCGCTACGGCACGCTGGGCGACTTCGTGGAGTTCAGTCACGCCTGCAAACAGCGCGGCATCCGGGTCATCATCGACCTCGTCATCAACCACACCTCCGACCAGCATCCCTGGTTCCAGTCCGCGCGCAAGGACCCGAATTCCAAGCACCGCAACTGGTACGTCTGGTCCGACAAGAAGCCCGCCAACGCCGACGAGGGCATGGTCTTCCCCGGCGTGCAGAAGACGACCTGGACCTGGGACAAGGAGGCCGAAGCCTATTACTTCCACCGTTTCTACGAATTCCAGCCGGATCTGAACACCTCCAACCCCGAGGTGCAGGCGGAACTGCTGAAGGTCATGGGCTTCTGGATCGAGCTGGGCGTGTCCGGCTTCCGCATGGACGCGGTGCCCTTCATCATTGCTACCAAGGGCGCCGACGTGAAGAAGCCCAAGGAACAGTTCGACATGCTGCGGATGTTTCGGGAATTCGTCCAATGGCGTTGCGGCGACGCCATGATCCTGGCCGAGGCCAACGTGCTGCCGGACATCGACCTGGAGTATTTCGGCGACGACGGCGACCGCATGCACATGGTGTTCAACTTCCAGGTCAACCAGAACCTGTTCTACGCCACGGCGACCGCCGACACGCGCCCGCTGGTGAAGGCGCTGAAGGTGACCAAGCCGCGGCCGGCGACGGCCCAATGGGGCCAGTTCCTGCGCAACCACGACGAGTTGGACCTGGGACGCCTGGATGACGAGCAGCGCCAAAAGGTCTTTGCGGCCTTCGGGCCGGACAAGGACATGCAACTCTACGACCGCGGCATCCGCCGCCGGCTGGCCCCCATGCTGCACGCCGACCGGCGGCGGCTGGAACTGGCCTACAGCCTGCTGTTCACGCTGCCCGGCACGCCGGTCATCCGCTACGGCGACGAGATCGGCATGGGCGACGACCTGTCCCTGCCGGAACGCAACTGCGCCCGCACCCCCATGCAGTGGTCGGACGAGCCGCAGGGCGGCTTCACCAAGTCCGACAAGCCGGTGCTGCCGGTCATCAGCGGCGGCGTCTTCGGCTATGAGCGCATCAACGCCGCCCGCCAGCGCCGCGACCCGGCAGCCCTGCTGAACTGGACCGAGCGCATGATCCGCATGCGCAAGGAGTGCCCGGAGATCGGCTGGGGCGACTTCCAGATCCTGCCGACCGGCACATCGGCGGTGCTGGCCATGCGCTACGACTGGCGGAACAACTCGGTCGTGATCGTCCACAATTTCGCCGACAAGCCCCAGGAATTCCGATTGGCCGTGGGCGGGGTGGGGGAGTCGGACCGGCTGGTCAACCTGCTGTCGGAAGACCACAGCGACCCCGGCGAGGACGGCAAGCACCACCTCGTGATCGAGGCCTACGGCTATCGCTGGTACCGGGTCGGCGGGCTGGACTACCTGCTGCGCAGGACGGAGGAGTAGGGCGGCCTTGACTTCGCCGCATCGCTGTCCGAACCTCCGGTGGCCGTTTCCCCTCGGGGAAGCGGTGCAACAGATGCTTGTTCTCAGGGCAGGGTGAAAATCCCGACCGGCGGTAGCCCCTCGCGAGAGGGGGAGCCCGCGAGCGCTCATGATCCCGGCCGACCGGCAAAGGGCCAAACGGCTAAGGGCCAAACGGCCAAGGGATTGTGAGGTCAGCAGATCCGGTGTGAGGCCGGAGCCGACGGTGACAGTCCGGATGGAAGAGGACGAGCCGACCTTGGGCCGTGGTCCGCCGACAGGCGGGGCGCGTCCGGAGGTCTGCGACGACGGCCCGCGGGTTCCGCCCGTGGTGCTGTCGGGTGACTCTTTGCGCCCTGATTCAGGCTCGCCCCAACCGGAGTGAGAACCGTGAATCAGACCCTTGCCAGCACCAACCTCCTCGACCGCTTCGGCACCGTCGAGGAACGCGTCGCCAACGCCGTGGAGGCCATCCGCCGCGGCGGCGGGGTCGTCGTCGTGGATGACGAGGACCGCGAAAACGAAGGCGACGTCATCTACGCCGCCGAGACCATCACCGCCGAGCAGATGGCCCTGCTGATCCGCGAAGGATCGGGGATCGTTTGCCTGATCCTGACCGACGAGCGGCTTCGCAAGCTCGACCTGCCGCCGATGGTGGGGGCCAACACCGCCCGCTTCGGCACCGCCTTCACCGTTTCCATCGAAGCGAAGGAGGGCGTCTCCACCGGCGTGTCGGCGGCGGACCGGGTGACCACCATCCGCACCGCCATCGCCGACGACTGCAAGCCGGAAGACCTCGCCCGGCCGGGCCACGTCTTCCCGATCCGCGCGCACGCCGGCGGCCTGACGGCCCGGCGGGGCCACACCGAGGCGACCATCGAACTGACGACCCTGGCCGGCCGCAAGCCGGCGGGCGTGCTGTGCGAGGTGATGAACCCCGACGGCACCATGGCCCGCCTGCCCGAGTTGGTGGCCTTCGCCGAGCGCCAGGGCATGCCGATGGTCAGCATCGCCGATCTGGTGGAGGTCCGGCGGCTGCGCTCCGTCGCCTGACGGCGGGGATGGGGGCTTCGTCCGGAGGGCGAGGCCCCCTTTCCGTGCTGTTCCTATGTGGGGCCACAGTTGGGCTGATACGGTCGGCGGGCATTGGACGTGGTCATCCGCCGACCGTATGGCCTGATCTTGACGCTTTCACAGTAAGATCGACCCGGTTCAGACTCCCGCCCTATGCGCCGACACCGTACGGGTAAAGTTCCGGCAATCCATCCGCTGGCTTCCATTTCCGATCAGGCAACGCGGCGGTTGGCGTGACAACACGGCACGATCAAAGCCGGGTGCCGGCCGGGAGTTGGTTCAACGGGATTTGGCCGGATCACCGTACTGCACCGCTTGCCCCTCAACGGGGGCGCTGATTCCAAACCGTCCGGCCATCTGCCGCAGCGCGTCGCGGTCCTTCTGGATGCTGACCAGGCTGGTGATCGCGAAAGCCGCAAGCTCGCGGTCGGGCGTGTGCGACGCCTGGGTCTGGTAGAGATCGACGATGCGCTCGTGGATGCGCAGCTGTGCCTCGATGTAGCCCTTGGCAAACGCCTCGCCGCTGGCTTGCGACAACGCCTTGGCGGCGTCCTGCGCCAGACCCTCCCGGGCGTTGGCCGGGTTGGTCACCGCCCCGGCCGCGCCGAAGGCGTCGGCGCGCTCCGGTTTGATCTGGTCAGCCGGCGGCAGGGGGCGGGCCGAGGACAGCCGCTCCAACTGCTCGCCGAGCTTGGCGTGCGTCTCCGCGATCCCCTTGGCCATGCTCTTGAACGCATCGTCCGGCGCCTTCTCCGCCGCAAGCCGCCCGAGATCCGTCTGGCCCTGGCTGGCCGCGACCGCCTCCTTGAGGAAAAGCGCGTCCTCAAGCGGAAGGGTCTGGCCGGGCTGCGTCGGCAGGCGCGGCGTGGTGTCGGGCTGGAGGTTGACCTGCGCCCAGGGAGAGCCGGCAACCAGGACGGCTCCGAGGACGGCGGCGAGAACGATCCTAAGCATGATGGCTCCTGTTGCTTGAGCTTTCAGCCGGTCAGTTGGCGGTAGATGGCCGGCAGCGCCGCGGGCAGGCGGGCGACGTGCGGGAAGATGGCGTAGGCGGCGGGGCCGAAGATGTAGGGCAGGTAGTCGCGCCCTTGCTCGTCCACCGTGACACCGAACAGCCGCAGACCGGCGCGCCGGGCCTCCTGCACGGCCACGCGCGTGTCCTCGATCGCGTAGCGCCCCTCGTAATGGTCGGTGTCGTTCGGCTTGCCGTCGGTCAGCACCAGCAGCAGCCGGTGCGTGTG
>JAEZPL010000070.1 GCA_023413605.1 Pseudomonadota bacterium | reverse complement strand
GTCCGGGGCCATCCTGCGCGATGCCAAGCTGCAGGGCACCATCCTCGACCACGCCGACCTCTACGGCGCCGACCTGCGCAACGCCGACATGACCGGGGCGCGGCTGTTCCGCACCGACATGCGCGGGGCCAACGTGCGCGGCGCCATGCTGGACGGCGCCGTGATGGTGGAGGTGGACCTGCGCGACGGCAGCATGGCGAACCGCAGCGCCTCGGGCGAGTTGAAGGTCATCGGGTTCGAACCGGGACCGGCCGACATGGCCTCGGCCAAGCTGACCAACGCCGACATGGCGCGGGCCAAGCTGTCGGGCAGCTTCGCGCGGGCGGCGGACTTCACCAACTCGCGCCTGAACGGGGCGCGGCTGCAGCGCACCGACCTGCGCGACTGCAACTTCTCCGGGGCCGACCTTCAGGACGCCGACCTCAACGGCGCCGACCTGCGCGGGGCGAACCTCAGCGGGGCCAAGGTGTCGGAGATGAACCTGTCCCTGGCCATCCGCACCGACGATGAAGCGGTGGCGGCGGCCAACGCGCCGCGGAAACCCATCGAAGCCGACCCCGACGACGCGGAGCCGGAGGCCGAAGGCCTGCCGGTGCCCACCCCGGCGGAGATCGAAAAGCTGCTGCGCCAGCATCTGCTGTGGCTGGGCACCAGCGGCCAGCAGGGGCAGCAGCTTGACCTGTCCGGCCTGAACCTGGACGGGGCCGACCTGTCCGGCAAGGTGCTGACGCTCGCCAAGGGCTCCGGCGCCCGGCTGCGCAATGCCCGGCTGAAGGGCACGCAGCTTCAGGCCGCCCAGTTCGACGGCGCCGACCTGCGGTCCGCCGACCTGCGCGGGGCCGACATGCGCGGTGCCAAACTCGACCGCGCCATCCTGATCGACGGCTGCCTGGACAAGGCCAACCTCGGCACCCTGCTGATCAGCGCGGGCGCCAAGATCATGCGCTCCTCGCTGGTGCGCGCGCGTCTGGCCGGCGCGTCGATGACCGAGACGAACCTGAAGGGCTGCGACCTGACGATGGCCGACCTGACGGGATGCAGCCGCACCGGCGCCATCTTCGACGACGCCATCCTGGAAGGCACGCGGCTAGGCAAGGCCGGGTAGGACGGGACAAGCCCCCGCGCACCAACGAAAAAAGCCCCTTTCCGGCATCCCGGAAAGGGGCTTTTTCGCGAAGGCACCCGCAAAAAGCTCGCCGGCTATGTCGCCTGGGGGACGGCCGGGCCGATGGGACGGTCGGCCGGCTGGTGCGTGATCGCCGGGCCGGCTTCGGGCGTCATCAGCGACACGGTCATGGTCGGGGCCTTCCAGTCCAGGCTGTCGAAGGCGCCGCAATGGCCGCACAGGCCGCCCCAGTTCGGGCTGACCGCGTTGCAGGCGGTGCAGGTCCAGGCCGGATCGGCCGGGGCGTTCGCCGCCTGGGCCAGCCAGGCGCGGGCCGCGTCCTCGTCCTGATGCTCGGAGCGCTCCAGATCCGCCAGCAGGCGGTACAGGCGGCGGGAGGGCTGCACCTCCAGCGCCTTGTTCAGGTTCGCGCGCGCCTCGCCCCACAGCTGCGCGTCGAGCGCGGCCAAGGCCACGGCGATGTGCGATTCGACGCTGTTCGGCGCCGCGCTGCGCAGCCGGTTGACCAGCTTCAGGCGGGTCAGCGGGTCATAGGTGACGATCACCTCGCGGTAGACTTCCGCCAGCTCCGGATGCGGGTTGAGCCGCCACGTGCGCTCGATGGCCTTGTTGGCCTGCTTGTGCTTGCCGTTGGCCAGCTGCAAGCGGGCCACCCGGACCGCCGCCGGAACGAAGCCCGGCGCCAGATCGTGCGCCGCCTGGGCGTGCGACAGGGCGGCGTCGCTGCGACCACGGCGTTCCGCCTCGAAGCTGCGCTCCAGCAGCAGGGTCGCGCGGTGGCGACGGCCATCCTCGGCGCTGATGGAGCCGGCCTGCACGGCCTGCTGCAGCGTGCCTTCGGCCGCCGCCCACTCGCCCGCGCGGGCCTCCAGGTCATAGAGCGTGCCGAGCAGCCAGGGCGTGTTCGGCTGGAGCGACTGCGCCCGGCGGGCCAGCTGCAACGCCTCCACCCGGTCGCCGGCCTTCAGCGACTGCGTCAGCAGGCCGCGCAAGCCGAGGAAGGCGGTCTCCGGCCGGTCGAGCATGGCGGTGAAGTATTCCTTCGCCGCACGGTCGTCGCCCTGAAGCTGGGCGGCCTGCGCCGACAGCAGCATGGTCAGCGGCGGCTCGTTCAGCAGGCCGTCGGCCTTGCGCGCCATCTTGCGGGCGGTGGCCGCGTCGCCGGCGGCGACGGCCACCATGCCGCGGGTCAGCGCGCGGTAGCCGCGCTCGCGCCGGCGGTGCCGGCTGTAGCGGCCGATGTTGCGCGGCGCGCGGATGACGCCGCGCACCAGCCGGTAGGCGAAGACCGCGAAGGCCAGCACGGCCACGCCGATCAGCACGGCGACGCCGAAGCTGGTTTCGACGACATAGCCCTGCCAGTTGACGTTGACGGTGCCCGGCCGGTCGGCCAGCCAGACCGCGATCGCGACGACGATCGCGACCTTGATCAGGAACCATATCGCGCGGGTCATTGGGCGGTCCCCTTCTCGCCCGCCTTCTCGCCCGCCTTCTCGCCCGATGCGCCGCCCGCGGACTGCGACAGCAGGCCGATGGCGCGGGCGGTCAGCTGCTGGCCGGCCTGGTTGGCGGCCAGGCGCGCCTTGGCGTCGGCGATCCACGGCGCGGCGACGTCCGCCGCCGGGCCCTTCAGCGCCGACAGCTCCTCGACGGCCTTGCCCAGGTTGCCTTCCTGAACGGCCGCTTCGGCACGGGCCACCACGGCGTCGGCGCTGTCGCCGACCACGCCGCCGCCCTGGCGACGCACGGTGACCAGCGTGGCGATCTTGCCCGTGACCTGATTGACCCAGTCGCCGCCCTCGCCCTGGTTGGCGGCGCGGACGATGTCGGAGGACAGGGCCTGGAAGCGGTCGGCCAGCTGCGGCTGCGTCGGCACGCCCTTGGCGGCGAAGGCCGACACGGCGTCCAGCGGCTGGGTCACCTGCGCGTCGCCGATGCCCAGCGCGCGGACGGCCTGGAGTTCCTGCTGGAACGGCTGGCCGGTGGCGAGCGCGGAGCGGAGCTGGCCGGCGGCCAGCACCAGCGCCTGGGCCGCGGTCGCGGCATCGCGACGCGTCTCGATCGCCTTGTTGACGGACGCGACGCTCTGGTCGACCGAGGCGAGCTGCTGCTTCAGCCCGTCCACCTCCTTGCGGAGTTCCTCGGCGGCCTGCGTGTTGCTGCCGATGGCGGCGAGACGCTGGTCGATGCCGCCAAGCCGCTCGGCAAGCTGGTTCACGCGCGGGTCCTGCTGGGCTTCGGCGCCACCGACCTGCTGGA
>JAEZPL010000495.1 GCA_023413605.1 Pseudomonadota bacterium | reverse complement strand
TCTTCAAGGCGGTGGAATGGTCGCTGTCGCACCTGACGAACCGCATCATCTGCGTGTCGTCCGACGAGTTCCGGCACGCGCGCTCCCTGGGGATTTCGCTGCAGCGGCTGGCCGTCGTCCACAACGGGATCAGCGGCGACGATTCCCCGGCCGCCACGCGCGCCGAACTCGGCGTCGCGGAGGACACGCCGCTCGTCGTCTTCGCCGGCCGGCTCGAATACCAGAAGGGGCCGGACCTCCTCATCCGCGCGGTGGCCCAGCTGGCCGCCCAGGGCGTGCGGATGCACACGGTCGTCCTGGGCAACGGCAGCCAGCGCGCCACGGTCGAGCGGTTGAGTGCGGAACTCGGCGTGGCGGATCACGTCAGCTTCCTCGGCCATCGCGATGCGGCCCCCTGGCTGGCCATCGGAGACGTCCTCGCGATGCCCAGCCGGTACGAGGCCTTCTCCTACATGTTGCTGGAAGCGGCGGCGCATGGCATGCCCATCGTCTGCGCCGACGTCGGCGGGGCGCGCGCGGTCGTGCGCGACGCCGTGAACGGGTTTGTCACCCCGGTCGACGATGTGGAGGCGTTCGCCGCCCGGCTGCGCCTCCTCGTCGAGGACACCGCCCTGCGGCGGGACATGGGCGCGCAGGCACGCGCGATCGCCGGGCGGTTCTCGGTCGAGCGGATGTCGCGCTCCATCGAGGCGATCTACAGCGGACGGCTTGCCGCCATGATGCCAGCCGAAGCCGTGCTCGCCGGGCCGCGCCGGGAGCCGGCCGGCCGGGGCGCGCCGATCGGTTCGTCCAGCCTCTCTAGCGAAAGCCGCTGAAGCGGCTCTAGCGAAGGCCGCTGAAGCGGCGCGCGGAACCGCCGCCGGTTTCGCGGTCATCCTTACCGACCTTGGGGAGACAAGTCTTGACGCAGAAAGTTGCCTTGATCACCGGCACCACCGGCCAGGACGGCGCGTACCTCGCGGAACTCCTGCTGTCAAAAGGCTATATGGTGCACGGTTTGAAGCGGCGCTCATCCTCGTTCAACACGGCGCGCGTGGACCATCTCTACAAGGACCTGCACGAAGAAGACAGCACGTTCAAGCTGCATTATGGCGACCTGACGGACGCGACCAATCTGATCCGCCTCGTGCAGGATGTGCAGCCAGATGAAATTTACAATCTTGCCGCGCAAAGCCATGTCGCGGTGAGCTTCGAGACGCCGGAATACACGGCCAACGCCGACGGGATCGGCACATTGCGCCTGCTGGAGGCGATCCGCATCCTGGGCCTGGAGAGGACCACCCGCTTCTACCAGGCCTCGACGTCGGAACTCTTCGGCAAGGTGCAGGAAATCCCGCAACGCGAGACGACCCCCTTCTACCCGCGCAGCCCCTACGCGGCGGCCAAGCTCTATGCCTACTGGATCACGGTGAACTATCGCGAAGCCTACGGCATGCATGCGTCGAACGGCATCCTGTTCAACCACGAGAGCCCGATCCGCGGCGAGACCTTCGTCCCGCGCAAGATCACCCGCGCCGCGGCGTCCATCCATCTCGGCCGCCAGAACCGGCTCTACCTCGGCAACCTGGACTCCCTTCGCGACTGGGGCCACGCCCGCGATTACGTCGACGGCATGTGGCGCATGCTGCAACAGGACCAGCCCGACGACTATGTGCTGGCGACCGGGGAAATGCACAGCGTGCGCGAGTTCGTCGAACTGGCCTTCGCGGAGATTGGGCACAGGATCGTCTGGCGCGGCACGGGCGTTGAGGAGAAGGGACTCGACGACCGGACCGGCACCGTTCTGGTGGAGATCGACCCGCGCTACTACCGCCCGACCGAAGTCGACCTGCTGCTGGGCGACCCGAGCAAGGCCTTCGCGGCTCTCGGCTGGAAGCACACCACCAGCTTCCGGCACTTGGTGCGCGAAATGATGGCCGCGGATCTGGTTGCGCTGGAGCGGGAGGAGGAGCGCTATGACCATCGGGACTGACGGCACGGCCGGCAGCACGCCCTTGGACCTCCACGGGCGCCGCGCGTTGGTCCCCGTTAGCCCATCGCGCGGCGATGCGGGCGACCACGGCGCCGAAGGGGCGCCGGCCGTGTCCGACGCCACGCTCGCCTGGCTCGCCGCTGTCATCGGCCAAAGCCTGTCGGGAACACCGGACCCGCGCGCGGGCGGAACGCCGCCCGACGACGATCTGGGGCGCCTCAGCGCACTGATCGTACGCCACCGCGTGCTCCCTTTGGCGGAACAGGCCTTGCGCACGTCCGGCAGCGCCGCGTCCTCGGCGCGGTGGGGGCGGCTGCGGGACTGGCTGGCGACGCAACGGACGGCACGGATCCGCCGGACGCTGCTGATCTGTGGGCGCCTGGGTGCGGTGGTCCGGGCGCTGGACGCGCGCGGCCTCCCCTGCCTGTCGCTGAAGGGCGTGGCGCTCGGCGCGCGTTGCTTCCCCAGCCTGGGCATCCGCGAAACCGGCGACATCGACCTGCTGGTGGAGCGTCGGGCCGTCGCGGAGGTCCATAACGCGCTGGAAGGGCAGGGCTTCCGTCTGGTCGACGAAGCCACCCGGGTGCCGGTGGAAGGGCCGCCGACCCTCACGCCCTTCGAGCACCACGTCACATATCTCGGCCAGGACGGCTTGGTGCTGGAACTGCACCATCGCCTTCATCCCAACCGCTTCCTGATGCCGGTCCCGATCCGCACCCTGATGGACACCGCCGCGTGCGTGGAACTGGCCGGTGTGCCCGTGCCGGTTCTGGCGGAGCCGTTTCATACGATGTATCTGGCCACCCACGGCGCGCGCCATTCCTGGCGGCGGCTGCAATGGCTTCTCGACATCTGGATGCTGCAGCGGGCCGCCGGCGCCGCATGGGAAAGCGTGATCGAGAGAGCGGAAGCGATGCGGCTCGGCGTCCCGCTTCACTCCGGCATCATCCTGGCGAACGGCCTGTTCGGCGGCACCCTGCCCGAACCGTCGCGCCTGGCCTACCGGCGCTCGGCCGGGCTGCGCTACGCGGTCCGTCATGGAATGGACGCGCTGTGCTGCACCCGTGCGGCGGATGAGACGCCCATCGCCGCAATCCCCACCAGTTCCATCCTTCCGGCGCTGATGGCGCAGGGAGGCTTGCGGCACGGAGGCGTCGAGATGTTGCAGCGCCTGCAGCTGATCGGGCGGGCGATGGCGGCGCGCGTCGCGCAGCGGAGACGGACAACCTGAAGGTACGCCTCCGGTGAGTCTTTCAATTACCAACAAGCTGCGACGCGATTGCCGAGCCCAAGGCGATATCGATCAGGCGAGACATGCCCCGCCACATGACGGTGTTGATCGATTGATCATGGTCATTCAGAAAACCCGCCAACTCACGATGCAATAGACGGCGATCAACTTGACCAAGCGGTCGGCGCTTTGGAGGCGTGCCTGCTCCGTCCGGCACCCCGATTTCAGGACCTTATGAAACACTTCGCTTTTCCACCTCACGGC
>JAEZPL010000469.1 GCA_023413605.1 Pseudomonadota bacterium | reverse complement strand
TCCCGCCTCCGGCGGGAGAGGGAGGGGCTGGGAGAGGGGAAATCAGGTCGCCCCCCACCGAACAATCCTCCGGTCCGGGACAGCACCCATGTTCGTGTACATCGTGCGCCGGCTTGCCGGCATGATGGTCGTGATGCTGATCGTCGCGGCGGTGGTCTTCGTGATCGCCCGCGTCGTTCCGGGCGACCCCGCCGCCGTCATGCTGGGCGCCTCCGCCACGCCGGAGGACATCGCCGCGCTGCGCACCCGTCTGGGGCTCGACGAGCCGCTGCTGACGCAGTTCCTGCTCTACCTGGGACAGATCGCGCGCTTCGACCTCGGCGATTCCATCTTCCTGAACCGCCCGGTCATCCAGGCGCTGGCCGAACGGTCGGAGCTGACCGGCCTGCTGACGCTGATGTCGGTCGGCATCGCGGTGCTGATCGGCGTGCCGGTGGGCATCCTGTCCGCCGCCAAGCGCGGGCGCTGGGTCGACCAGACCGCGCTGGGCCTCGCCATGCTGGCGGCCAGCGTGCCCAGCTTCTGGATCGGGCTGACGCTCATCAAGTACCTCGCGGTGGACCTCACCTGGTTCCCGGTCGCCGGCTACGGCGCGCCCGACGCCAGCTTTGGGGAGCGGCTGCGCCACCTCGTCCTGCCGGCCATCGCGCTGGGCATCCCGAATTCCGCGCTGATCCTGCGCTTCACCCGCACCAGCATGCTGGACGTACTCGGCGACGACTACGTCCGCACGGCGCGGGCCAAGGGCCTGCCGCCGCTGGTCGTGGTGCTGAAGCACGCGCTGCGCAACGCGATGATCCCGATCCTGACGGTCATCGGCCTGACCGCCGCCGTGATGATCGCCGGCGCCATCGTGACGGAGACGGTGTTCGGCCTGCCCGGCGTCGGCAACCTGATCGTCTCGGCCGTGCTGCGCCGCGACTACCCGGTGATCCAGGGTGCGCTGCTGGTCGTGTCCGCCATCTACGTCCTCATCAACCTGACGGTCGACCTGCTCTACGCGGTGGTCGATCCGCGGGTCCGCTACTGAGAAGGGGGCCGTCGCCATGGCAAGCCTTCCCGCCGAACAGCCCTCCTCCACCGCGGCTCCCTTCACCACGGCGAAGCACCGCAGCCGGTCGCCCTTCGCCCTGCTGGTGCGGCGGCTGTTCCGCCGCCCGCTGGTGGTCGTCGCCTTCGCTCTGCTGATGGCCATCCTGGTGGTGGCGGTCGCGGCCCCCTGGGCGACGCCCTACAACCCCATGAAGATGGACATCCTGGGCCGGCTGAAGCCGCCATCGGCCGCCCATTGGTTCGGCACCGACGAGTTCGGGCGCGACGTGCTGTCCCGCGTCATGCTGGGCGCGCGGCTGTCGCTGCTGGTCGGCCTGCTGGTCGTGGTGGTGTCCACCGTGCTGGGCACGCTGATGGGCCTCGCCGCCGGCTACGTCCGCCGGCTGGACGGCCCGGTGATGCGGCTGACCGACGCGCTGATGGCCTTCCCGGACATCCTGCTGGCCATCGCCTTCATGGCGGCGCTGGGGCCGTCGCTGTACAACGTCGTGCTGGCGCTGGGCATCGTCTACACGCCGCGCGTCGCCCGCGTGGTGCGCGCTGCGGCCCTGGTGGTGCGCGAGATGCCCTATGTGGAGGCCGCGACGGCGCTGGGCGCCACCAGCCCGCGCATCGTCTTCCTGCACATCCTGCCGAACCTCGCCTCGCCGATCCTGGTGCAGGCCACCTTCATCTTCGCCTACGCGATCCTGACGGAGGCGGCGCTGTCCTTCCTCGGCGTCGGCGTGCCTCCGACCACCCCCACCTGGGGCAACATGATCGCGGGCGCCCAGCAGTATTTCCAGCAGGCCGACTGGCTGATCCTGTTCCCCGGCTTCGCCATCGTGCTGACCGTCCTGTCGCTCCAGATCGTCGGCGACGGCCTGCGCGACGCGCTCGATCCGCGCCTCCAGAAGGTGACGTGATGCCCATCCTGATCCGGAACGCCCGCATCCTCGACGGCACCGGCGCGCCCTGGTTCCCCGGCGACGTCCTGATTAAAGGCGGGCGCATCGCCGCCGTCGCCCCGAAGCTGGACGCCCCCAAGTTGGAAACCGGTGACGCCGAGGTGGTGGAGGCCGCCGGCAGCTATCTCGCCCCCGGCTTCATCGACGCCCACGCGCACGACGACCTGATCCACCTGCGCCAGCCCGGCCGGCCGGAGAAGGTGGCCCAGGGCGTGACCACCGTGGTGGTCGGCAACTGCTCCTTCGGGCTCTACCCGCAGAACCCGGCCAGCGCCGGCCCCTTGCGGGAGCATTTCGGCAACCTGCTGGGCACGGTGGCGGCGGACGAGACCTTCGCCGACTTCGCCGCCTACCGCGCGTCGCTGGACGGGCGCGGCATCGCCATCAACCTCGTCTCGCTGGTCGGGCACGCCGCCCTGCGGCTGGCCGTCATGGGCTGGCAGAACCGTACCGCCACGCCTGACGAGCGGGAGGCGATGGCCGACCTGCTGGCGCAGCAGCTTCGCCAGGGCGCGCACGGCCTGTCGCTCGGCCTCGTCTACCCGCCCAGCGCCTGGGCCGACACCGCCGAACTGGTGCGGCTGGCCGAGGTGGTGGCGGAGCATGGCGCGCTGCTGACCGCGCATGTCCGCTCCTACGAGGGCGGGCTGATCGCGTCGGTCGACGAGTTCCTGGACCTGCTGAAGGCCGGCGGGGCGAGCGGCCTGCTCTCCCACCTCCAGGCGGCCGGGCGGCCCTACTGGGGCAGCCTTCCGCGCGCCGTGGAGCGGCTGGAGATCGCGCGCAAGGACGGCGTGGACGTCAGCTTCGACATGTACCCCTACCCCGCCGGCTCCAGCACCATCCTGCAACTGCTGCCCCCGTCCGCCCTGGCGGGCGGCGTGGAGGCGCTGCTGTCCCGCATGGCCGACGCCGATGGGCTCAAAGCGCTCCGCCGCGCGGTGGAGGACGGGCAGGCTCCAAACGATGCCGGCTGGGAGTCCAAGATCCGTCTGATCGGGTGGGAGAACGTCCGCATCGGCGGCGTGGCGGAGGACAGCCTCCGCCCGCTGGAAGGCCTGTCGCTGGCGGAAATCGCCGAGGCCCGGCGCGAGGCGCCCTTCGACACGCTGACGTGGCTGATCGCCGCCGACCGCGGCCAGACCAACATCGTGATGTTCCAGCTGTCCGAAGCCGACCTGGAGACCGCGCTGTCCCACCCGCTGCACATGCTGGGCTCGGACGGTTTGCCGCGCGAGACGGGCAAGCCGCACCCCCGCGCCTTCGGCGCCTTCCCCCGCTATCTCGCCCGCGCGATCCGTGGTGAAGGCGGGTTGGGGCTGGAGGACACCGTCCGCCACATGACCGCCGTCCCGGCGCAGCGCTTCGGGCTGACCGACCGCGGGCTGGTGCGGCCGGGCATGGCGGCCGACCTGACCCTGTTCACCGCCGACGTGAGCGACCGCGCGACCTTCGGGGATCCGACGCAGCCGCCGCACGGCATCACCGACGTGCTCGTCGCCGGCAGCTTCGTTCTGCGCGGGGGCGAACACACCGGCGCGCGCCCCGGCCGGACGCTGACGCGCGCCTGAATTCAGCCGTTGCACCATAAGAAAGCTTGAGAGGAATGATGACCAACCGGACGCCGATCTTCGCCGAAAAGGGCGCGAAGCCCGCCGGCCAGTACAGCCACGCCATCGTCGCGAACGGCTTCGTCTATGTGTCCGGCCAGGGGCCGCACCATCCGGAAACCGGCGAGAAGCCGGCCGACTTCGCGGGCGAGGTGCGCCAGACCCTGCGCAACCTGGAGATCATCCTGCACGCCGCGGGCACCGACCTCGCCCATGTGGTGAAGGTGAACAGCTATCTCAGCGACCTCGCGCGCTTCCAGGAATACAACGCCATCTATTCGGAATTCTTCCCCGCCGAGCCGCCGGCCCGCACCACCATCGGCTGCCAGCTGAACAACATCCAGGTGGAGATTGATTGCATCGCGGTCCTGCCGTCGACCAACCTGCCGCTGAGCCGGTAAACGCTTCCATTCCCTCTCCCCACGAGGAACCGGCAAGGAGAATCCGCCCTCCATACCGTCATTCCCGCGAAGGCGGGAATCCAGGGCCATTCGGGCGCGGATCGGAGCGTCCTGGATCCCCGCCTTCGCGGGGATGACGGCGGGTGGGTGTTCCTCGCAAAAGCTCATTGGGGAGAGGCGCGCTTCCAACATGGCATCACGGAGCCGATCCATGCGCGTCGACGATCTCGACACCCCCGTTCCCGTCATCGATCTCGACCGGGTCGAGCACAATCTGGCCAAGATGCAGGCCTACTGCGACAAGCACGGGCTGGCGCTGCGGCCGCACATCAAGACCCACAAGCTTCCCCAGTTCACCCGGCGCCAGATGGAGTTGGGCGCCGTCGGCATCACCTGCCAGAAGATCGGCGAGGCGCTGGTGATGGCCGAGGCCGGCTGCCCCGACATCCTGCTGAGCTATCCCATCGTCGGCGCCGCCAAGGTCGCCCCGCTGGCGGAACTCGCCGGCAAGACCCGGCTGA
>JAEZPL010000464.1 GCA_023413605.1 Pseudomonadota bacterium | reverse complement strand
TGGGGCTGAAGAACCCGACCGTGATCTACGCGGTCGGCCTGTGCCTCGCCTTCCTCGTGCTGCCGGCGCGGCCGTGGCGTCGGCTGTGGCTGTCCTTCTTCTTCGGCATCGGCGTGCTGGGCGGGCTGGCGCTGTTCGCCGGGTTCTGGATGGCGCATTTGTGGTTCGACTACGGGAACCCGGTGTTCCCGCACATGAACCACGTCTTCAAATCGCCCTTCGCGGCCATCTCCGACTACGTCAACGTCAGCTTCTTCCCGACTTCGAAGCTTGAGCGGCTGCTGTTCCCCGTCTTCTTCACGTTCGAGCCGCTGAAGGTGGGCGAGGTGCCGTTCCTCGACCCGCGGGTGCTGGTGCTGTTCGTGCTGGTGCCCGTGGCGGCGGCGTTGGCCCTGCTGGGCCGCGTCTTTGGCCTGCGGCGCGATGCCGCTCCCGCTTTTACAGACGGGGCGGCGACCCGCTACCTGCTGACCGCCATGGCCGTGACCTACACGCTGTGGGTCACGATGTTCTGCATCTACCGCTATCTCGTCCCGCTGGAGATCCTGGCGCCGTTGGCCATCGTCATGGCGGCCGGGCTTCTGCCCGTGCCGCGTCGGGCGGCGCTGGTGCTCGCCGCCAGCCTGCTGGTGCTGGTGCAGGCGACCGTGCAGCCGGCCAACTGGGGCCGCACGGCGTGGAGCGACCGCTGGGTGGAGGTTGAGGTGCCGCCCATCGCGGATCCGGACAACACCATGGTGCTGATGGGCGGCTATTGGGCCATTTCGCACGTCATTCCGGCCTTCCCGCCGCGCATTCCCTTCGTGCGCATCCAGTCGAACTTCCTTCAGCCGGATTCGGTCGGGAACGGCTATCTCGCCCTGATGAAGGACAAGGTTGGGGCGCACCGCGGCCCCTTCCTGATGCTGAGCACCATCCCCGACACCCCCGGCGCGGCCGAGGCCGCGGCGCTGCTGGGCCTGCGGGTGGACCAGAACGACTGTCGGGTTATCCCCAATAACCTGGGAGAATCACTGAACCTGTGCTCCGTGCAGCGGGTACCGATGGATTAAAGGAATCGTTTGTGGTGTTTATCCTGGCATCGGCACCGTTGCGAAGCGCACATCCATGACCGTCTCCACCATCGATCGCCTCGACACCGCCCTCAGCGTGGCCCCGAGTGTGGCCCCAACTGTGGCGCCTGCCCAAGCCCCAGGCCCGGCGACCGCCCCCGTGGTGGCGGTGCTGATCCCCTGCTACAACGAGGAAACGGCGATCGCCTCGGTCGTCCGTGATTTCCGGACGGCGCTGCCCGACGCCACGGTCTACGTCTACGACAACAACTCGTCGGACCGCACGGTGGAGGTCGCCAAGGCTGCCGGCGCGGTGGTCCGCCACGAGCCGTTGCAGGGCAAGGGCAACGTGATGCGCCGCATGTTCTCCGACATCGAGGCGGACGTGTATGTGCTGGTGGACGGCGACGACACCTACCACGCCCCCTCCGCCCCGCTGATGGTGCAGCGGCTGTGGGAGGACCAGTTGGACATGGTCAACGGCGCCCGCGTCACCGAGATCGTCAAGGCCTACCGGCCCGGTCACCGCTTCGGCAACAAGCTGCTGACCGGCATGGTCGCGCAGATCTTCGGCGACCGCATCCAGGACATGCTGTCCGGCTACCGCGTCTTTTCGCGCCGCTTCATCAAGTCCTTCCCGGCGCTGGCCAGCGGCTTCGAGACGGAGACGGAACTGACCGTGCACGCGCTGGAGCTGCGCATGCCCATCGCCGAGATCAAGACGCCCTACAAGGACAGGCCGCCCGGCTCGCACAGCAAGCTGAACACCATCCGCGACGGCATCCGCATCCTGCGCACCATCGTCAACCTGATCAAGGAGGAGCGCCCGCTGCCCTTCTTTGGCGCGATCTTCGGGCTGCTGGCCCTGGTGTCGGTGATCCTGGCCTGGCCGGTGGTGACCACCTTCCTGCACACGGGGCTGGTGCCGCGCCTGCCGACGGCGGTGCTGTCCACCGGCCTGATGCTGCTGGCCTTCCTCAGCCTGACCTGCGGGCTGATCCTGGACACGGTGACGCTGGGCCGCCGCGAGGCAAAGCGCATGCGCTACCTGTCCATTCCCGCGCCGGGCACGCATCCCGTCCGCGCCGCGCCCGACGCGCGCCGGGCCGGCTGATGCGCGGCTTGGTGAACACGCTGCTGGAGGGCCGGCTCGGCCGGCTCGCCTGGCAGTTCGGCAAGTTCGGGATCGTCGGCGTGATCGGCTTCGGCGTCGATACGGCGGTGGTCTATCTGCTGGTCTTCGGCGTGGGGCTGGAGTTCTTCGCCGCCCGTGTGCCGGCCTTTTTCGCTGCGGCCACGGCGACCTTCGCGCTGAACCGTGCCTTCACCTTCCGCGGCGCCGTGGACGAGCCGCTGCACCGCCAGTGGGCCAAGTTCATCGCGGCGAACGCCTTCGGCGGTGCGGTGAACTACGGCGTGTCGGTCGGTTTGGAAGCCGCCATTCCGGTGGTCGAGGCGCACCCGATCCTGGCCGTCGCGGCCGGCTCCATCGCCGGCATGTTCCTGAACTTCGCCGCCTCCAAGCACCTGGTCTTCAAGGGCGCCTGAGCGTCCCCTCCTTTCCTTCCCCCGACTTTTGTGCATGCTCCGATGATGGATTGTGCACCGCCGAAGACACCCGAGATCCATGGGACCGAAACCGCATGCCGGAAGGTCCCCAGGGCGGGGACCGGGGAGGACGCCATGAACAATGGCGACGTGCTTTGGGCTTGGGTTGCCGGTATCGCCGTATCGCTTGTCCTTCTGGTCGCGCTGTCCAACTCGGGCAAGCACGAGAACAGCGTCGCCAGCAATCGGAGCCTCGTGCTGCCGGACGCCCCGCTCGGGGCCCGGCAATGGGATCTGGAAGAGTGGGAGCGCACCGGCGGCACGCCCCCGCGGACGAAGACTCGCGACGCGCTGCACGACACGCTCGACCTTCTGGACCGCGTGGTGCCGGACCCTGACTTCCTCGGCACCACCCCCGCCGTGGCGGAGGAACCCGCGAAGGCGTGGTAAGGGTCGCCTGAGAGGCGCTTTCAACTCTTTGCCGCGAGTCCGAGGGGCGACCATAGACTCCGCGTGGGTCATCGCCATATAACGGCGGTCATGACGCGCGAATTCCTGAAGATGCACGGACTCGGCAACGACTTCGTCGTGATCGACGCCCGCAAGACGCCGTACTCTCCGGCCGAGGCCGAGGTGCGTGCCATCGCCGACCGCAAGACCGGGGTGGGCTGCGACCAGTTCATCGTCCTGGAACCGGCGCAGACGGCGGGCACCGCGGCCTTCATGCGCATCCGCAACGCCGATGGGACGGAGGCGGCGGCCTGCGGCAACGCGTCCCGCTGCGTCGGCTGGCTGCTGATGGAGGAATCGGGGGCGGAGCGCGTCGCCTTCGAGACCCGGGCGGGCATCCTGGAGTCCTTCCGCGCCGACAACGGCCGCGTCACCGTGAACATGGGTCCGGCGCGGCTCGACTGGGCGCAGATCCCGCTGGCCGGCCCGGACGACACGCTGCGCGTCGACGTCGCGCACGGCGGCTTCGCCGGTCCCGTCGCGGTCAACATGGGCAACCCGCACGCCGTCTTCTTCGTGGACGACGTGAACGCCGTGCCCCTGGCCGAGGTCGGCCCGGTGTTCGAGAACCACCCGTCCTTCCCGGAACGCACCAACGTGGAATTCGCCCAGGTGCTTTCCCCCACCAGCATCCGCATGCGGGTGTGGGAGCGCGGCGCCGGCATCACCAGCGCCTGCGGCAGCGGCGCCTGCGCGACCGCGGTCGCGGCAGCCCGCCGCGGCCTGACCGGGCGCAAGTCCGACGTGATCCTGGACGGCGGCACCCTGACGATCGAATGGCTGGAGGACGGCACCGTCCTGATGACCGGCCCGATCGCCCTGACCTTCTCCGGGCGGCTGTCGCCGGAGTTGGTGTCGGCCGGTTAAGCCCGAACAGCAAAATGGCCGACTAGGCAAAGTGGTATGAGCGAAACGTTGTCGAAAGAGCCGGAGATCGTCACCTTCGGCTGCCGCCTGAACACCTATGAGTCCGAGGTGATGCGCACCCACGCCCGCAACGCGGGGTTGGAGGACGTCGTCATCGTCAACACCTGCGCGGTGACCTCGGAAGCCGAGCGGCAGGCACGCCAGACCATTCGCAAGCTGCGGCGGGAGCGGCCGGACGCGCGCATCGTCGTGACCGGCTGCGCGGCGCAGATCGACCCGCAGCGGTTCGCCGTGATGCCGGAGGTGGATCAGGTCCTGGGCAACCAGGAAAAGCTCCAGCCGGAAAGCTGGGGCCTGCCGCCCGCCGAAAAGGTGCTGGTCAACGACATCATGTCGGTCAAGGAAACCGCCAGCCATCTGGTCGGCGGGTTCGAGGACCGGGCGCGCGCCTTCATCCAGGTTCAGCAGGGCTGCGACCACCGCTGCACCTTCTGCATCATCCCCTACGGGCGCGGTCCCTCGCGCTCCGTCCCCATCGGGGCGGTGGTGGAGCAGGTGCAGGCGCTGGTCAAGGCCGGCTACAACGAGGTGGTGCTGTCCGGCGTGGACATCACCAGCTTCGGCCCCGACCTGCCGGGCACCCCGACGCTGGGCCAGATGGTGCGCCGCCTGCTGGCGCTGGTGCCGGACCTGCCGCGGCTGCGCCTGTCCTCGCTGGATTGCATCGAGATCGACGACGACCTCTGGCGCCTGATCGAGAACGAGCCGCGCCTGATGCCGCACCTGCACCTGTCGCTCCAGGCGGGCGACGACATGATCCTGAAGCGCATGAAGCGCCGGCACAGCCGCGCCGACGCCATCGCCTTCTGCGAGAAGGTGCGCAGGCTCCGCCCCGACATCGTGTTCGGCGCCGACTTCATCGCCGGTTTCCCGACGGAAACCGAGGAGATGTTCGAGAACACGCTGCGGCTGGTCGAGGAGTGCGGCCTGACCTGGCTGCACGTCTTCCCCTACAGCCCGCGCCCCGGCACCCCCGCCGCCCGCATGCCGCAGGTGGACGGCGGCGTCCGCAAGGAGCGCGCGGCCCGGCTGCGCGCGCTGGGTGCGGAGGCCGAGGCCCGCACGCTCGCCTCGCTGGTCGGCCGCGAGGTGACCGTGCTGGTGGAGAAGGACGACCTTGGCCGCACCGAGCATTTCGCCGAAATCCGCCTGGGCGCGCCCCGCACCCCCGGCTCCATCCTGCGCGCGGTCGTGACCGGCGTGCAGGACGGCAAGCTGACCGGCACCCCGCTTTGATGGCCCCTTTGAGAGCATTGGACACCCCATGATCCTGCGTTGGTTCGGCCGCAAGAAGCCCGAAGAAGAAGCCCGCAAGGACGAGCAGAAGCCCGCCGTACAGGAACCGGCCGCCCCACCTGCCCCAGAGCCGGCCCCGGAGCCGGTCCCCGCGCCGATTCCTGTCGAACCAGTTGCCGCCGAGCCTCCGGCGGCCGGACCCGTTCCGGAACCGGACCTGCCGCCGCCCCCCGCGGTCGAGACCCCGCCCCCGCCGCCCATTGCCCCGCCCGACAAGCCGGAGGAGCGCGAGGACGAACCGGAAATCGTCCGCACCGAGGGTGGCGCCGAGGAGGCCAAGGCCGAAGCGCCGGTGGCTGCCTCGGTCGCCGCGGCCCCGAATGCCGCTGCCCTGAAAGCCGATGAGGAGAAGCCGAAGAAGGGCTGGTTCGCCCGGCTTAAGGAGGGGCTGTCCAAGTCCTCCTCCAAGCTCACGGACGGCATCACCGGCATCTTCACCAAGCGCAAGCTGGACGACGCGGCGCTGGAGGAGCTGGAGGAGCTGCTGATCACCGCCGACCTCGGCCCGACCACGGCGGCCAAGGTGACGGCGGAACTGGCCCGCACCCGCTTCGGCAAGGAGGTCTCGCCGGAGGAGGTCAAGACGACGCTCGCCGCGGAGGTCGCGAAGATCATCGGCCCGGTCGCCAAGCCGCTGGAGATCAACCCCGCCCTCAAGCCGCACGTCATCCTGGTGGTCGGCGTCAACGGCACCGGCAAGACCACGACCATCGGCAAGCTGGCCCGCCAGCTGCGGGCCGAGGGCAAGACGGTGATGCTGGCCGCCGGCGACACCTTCCGCGCCGCCGCCGTCAGCCAGCTGAAGATCTGGGGCGAGCGCACCGGCTGCCCGGTGGTCGCCCGCGACACCGGCGCGGACGCCGCCGGCCTCGCCTTCGACGCACTGGAGCAGGCGCGGCGACAGGGCGTGGACGTGCTGCTGATCGACACCGCCGGCCGCCTTCAGAACAAGACCGGCCTGATGGAGGAGTTGCGCAAGATCGTCCGCGTCATCAAGAAGCTGGACGAGACCGCGCCGCACACCACCCTGCTGACGCTCGACGCCACCACCGGCCAGAACGCCCACAGCCAGGTGGAGGTGTTCCGCGACATGGTGAACGTCAGCGGCCTGATCCTGACCAAGCTGGACGGCTCCGCCCGCGGCGGCGTGCTCGTCTCGCTGGCCGAGAAGTTCAAGCTGCCGGTGCACGCCATCGGCGTCGGCGAAGGCGTCTACGACCTGCGGCCGTTCGATGCCGACCAGTTCGCCAAGTCTCTGATGGGCCTGGAGGAGGTGCGCTGACGCGCACCTTCCTTTCGTCCACCCACCGGTCGGGCCTCTTCAATCCCGGTGCGTTACGGGCTATCTGAAGGTCATGACGCATCGCGAACCGCTTCCGCCCGGACCGGTCGGGCACTTCGACGACGCCGAGGCCGCGCTGGCCCGCGTCAAGGACATCTACGACCACAACACCGCTTACCTGCGCGGCCGCTTCGGCGCCTTCACGCGCGGGGAGGACAGCCGGGCGCACCTGCGGGCCTTCTACCCCTATGTGCGGCTGTCCACAGCCTCGGCGGCGCGGGTCGACACGCGACTGGCCTACGGCTTCGTCGAGGGGCCCGGCACCTACGACACCACGCTGACCCGCCCCGACCTGTTCGACCGCTATTACCGGGAGCAGTTCTCGCTGCTGCTGCGCAACCACGGCGTCCCGCTGGAGGTCGGCGTCAGCGAGGAGGCGATCCCCATCCACTTCGCCTTTCCCAACGGCATGCACGTCGAAGGCGATTTGACACCGGAGCGGCTGTCCCACCTGCCGGACCTGTTCGACCTGCCCGATCTCGCCCGCATGGACGACACCATCGTCAACGGCACCTACGAGGCGGCGATGGACGCGGTGAAGCCGCTGGCGCTGTTCACGGCGCCGCGCGTGGACTTCTCGCTGCACCGGCTGCGCCACTACACGGCGACGGCGCCGGAGGATTTCCAGAACTTCATCCTGTTCACGAACTACCAGTTCTACGTGGACGAGTTCATCCAGACGGCGCGGGAGATCATGGAGCCCGCCGCCGACCCGGAGCTTGCCGCCTACCGCAGCCAGTACGACCGCTTCGTCGAACCGGGCGAGATCGTCACCCACAACCGGAATCTGGGGTCCGGGGGCGGCGTGCCGGCGAACGGGTCGAAGCCGCCGCGCATGCCGCAGATGCCGGCCTACCACCTGACCCGGCCGGACGGGAACGGCATCACGCTGGTCAACATCGGCGTCGGCCCGTCCAACGCCAAGACCATCACCGACCACATCGCCGTCCTGCGCCCGCACGCCTGGATCATGCTGGGCCACTGCGCGGGGCTGCGCGGCACGCAGCGGCTGGGCGACTATGTGCTGGCGCACGGCTATGTGCGCGACGACCACGTGCTGGACGCCGACCTGCCGACCTGGGTGCCCGTACCGGCGCTGGCCGAGGTGCAGCGCGCGCTGGAGACGGCGGTGGAGCGGGTGACCGGCCTGTCCGGCTACGCGCTGAAAAGCATCATGCGCACCGGCACCGTGGCGACCATCGACAACCGCAACTGGGAACTGCGCGACCACCGCGAGCCCCTGATGCGCTTCAGCCAGAGCCGCGCCATCGCGCTGGACATGGAAAGCGCTACCATCGCCGCCAATGGCTTCCGCTTCCGCGTGCCCTACGGGACGCTGCTGTGCGTGTCGGACAAGCCGATGCACGGCCAGCTGAAGCTTCCGGGCATGGCCGACCGCTTCTACCGCGAGCGGGTGGACCAGCACTTGAAGATCGGCGTCCTGGCCATGGAACTGCTGCGCGAGCACGGGATGGAGACCCTGCATTCCCGCAAGCTGCGCAGCTTTGCCGAGGCGGCGTTCCAATAGGGCAGCATAACCCTCTCCGAACGGGTAGGCGCCAAACCCGGCGCCCGCTCCATTTTGCGTTGCCTTGCAATGGCTTGACTGGATTTGGCATGGACGTGCGTAAGGTTTGGTGTGCGGTGGGCGTCGTGGCCCTGGGGATGATGGCGGGTCCGGCGGCGGCTCAGGACGGAACCGGTCAGGGCGAAGCGGCTCCGCAAAGCCCACCGGCGCGGAGCGGCCCGACCATCGGGGCCTGGATCGACAACGACCTGTTCGGTGGCGGGACCGACCGCTACTACAGCAACGGATTCCAGTTCTACTACGTCAGCGGCGACCGCCCGACCTACGGCAACATCGACTGGCTGGCGAACCTCGTCCCCTGGATCGGGCCGCACGGCATCCGCCGATACGGCATCGCCGTCGGGCAGAACATCTACACGCCCAGCGACATCACCAAGCCCAACCCGGACCCCACCGACCGCCCCTATGCCGGCTGGCTGTACGGCCGCCTGTCGGTGATCGCGGAGGAACCGCGGCAGGTGGACCGGATCGACCTGGACCTCGGCGTCGTCGGGCCGGCGTCGCTGGCGGAGCAGACGCAGAAGGCCGTGCATCGGGTCGTGCCCGGCGCCCGCTGGCCGGAGGGCTGGGACTACCAACTCCACAACGAGCCCGGCATCATCCTCAGCTACGAGCATGTCTGGCGCGCCGAGCGGCCCAGCCGCATCGGTCCGTTCGAAACGGATCTCAGCCCGCACGTCGCGGCCAGCGTCGGCAACGTGCTGACCTTCGCCGGGGCCGGCGGAACGATGCGGCTGGGCGGCAACATGCCGGCGCCGGTCGGCGCGCTGATCATGCGCCCGACCACCAGCATCCCCTACCAGGACACCACGGAGGCGCAGCAGGGCCGCCCGGCCTTTGGCTGGTACGCCTACGTCAGCGCGGAAGGCCGCGCCGTCGCCCGCAACATCTTCCTGGACGGCAACAGCTTCCGGGACAGCCGGTCGGTGGACAAGAAGCCGCTGGTCGCCGCCTTCCAGGTCGGTCTGGCGCTGCGCTACGGCCGCCTCGGATTCACCTATGCCCAGAACTTCCTGACGCCGGAGTTCAAGGGGCAGAAATCCTTCACCAACTACGGCTCGCTGCGCGTCTCGTACCAGTTCTGAACGGCCAAACTCACAGGAACGGCAGCGGCAACCACTGCGTGAAGCCGTCGGCGGCCAGCCGCTGGCCCAACTGCCGCGGGGTCTTGGCCTGATAGTAGGCGAAGAGGTCGGACGCCCCGATGGCGCTCGCCATCATCTTCTTGCTGGCGTTGGAGCCCATGACGCTGACCACGGACAGCACAGCGGCCAGGATGGAGGTGTGGATGGCGGTGGAGGTCTTGGAGCTTTTTTTCCTTCTCGTGCTCGCGCTCCACGGCCTCGTCGATCATGTCCTCGACTTCGGTCGCCTCGACGGGGTTCCGCCCTTTTCTTATTCGCCCGATACGCGATTCCGGAAGCGGTAAGCGCTTCGTGATTGAAAGAAAATTTGGCAACACACCTGATTCCGAATGGTTCCGGCCGAAGGAGCCGGGAGCCTCCGCTTCCCCCTTTATCCGCGCGCCGGATCGGTCTATGTCAGGATCATGAACCAGTACGCCCGACTGCTGATCGAGGCCGGCCCGCTGGCCGCCTTCTTCATCGCCAATTCCCAGGCCGGCATCATGGCCGGGACGGCGGTCTTCATGGTCGCCACCACGGTGTCCGTCCTGATCTCCTGGCACTTTGAACGCAAGGTGCCGATCATGCCGGTCGTGGGCGCCGGCTTCGTCCTGCTGTTCGGCGGGCTGACGCTGTGGCTGCAGGACGACCTGTTCATCAAGATCAAGCCGACGCTGGTCAACCTGCTGTTCGCGACGGTCCTGTTCGTGGCGCACCTGACCCGGCGCAACGTGCTGAAGCGCATCCTGGGCACGGTGTTGAACCTCAACGACGAGGGCTGGCGCACGCTGGGCATCCGCTGGGCGTGGTTCTTCCTGCTGCTGGCCGTGCTGAACGAGGTCGTGTGGCGCACCATGAGCACCGACACCTGGGTGAACTTCAAGGTGTTCGGCATCATGCCGCTGACCCTGCTGTTCAGCGCGCTTCAGGCGCCGCTGATCCTGCGCCATCAGGTGCCGGAGGAACAGGCGGAGAAGACCTCCACCTCCTGACCCGACCTGATCCGACCGCGCCCTTCCCCGCCCCATCTCCGGAGCGCCCCCCGCATGTCCCACAGCTACCCGCGCGACCTGATCGGTTACGGAGCCCGGCCGCCGCACGCCAACTGGCCCGGCGGCGCGCGGGTGGCGGTGCAGTTCGTCATCAACTACGAGGAAGGCGGGGAGAACTGCGTCCTGCACGGCGACGCCGCGTCGGAAGCCTTCCTGTCGGAGATCGTCGGCGCCCAGCCCATTCCGGGCATGCGGCACATGAACATGGAGTCGATCTACGAATACGGCTCCCGCGCCGGTTTCTGGCGGCTGCACCGGATGTTCACCGAACGCCGGATGCCGGTCACCGTCTATGGCGTCGCCATGGCGCTGGAGCGCAACCCCGACGCCGTCCAGGCCATGCTGGAGGCCGGGTGGGAGATCGCCACCCACGGCTACCGCTGGATCGACTATCAGCATCTGCCGGAGGAGGTGGAGCGCGAGCACATGCTGCGCGCCATCGAGATCCACACGCGCGTCACCGGGTCGCGCCCGCTCGGCTGGTATCTCGGCCGGTGCAGCCCGAACACCTGGCGGCTGGTGTCGGAGGAAGGCGGCTTCGTCTACAACGCCGACAGCTACGCCGACGACCTTCCCTACTGGGACGACCGGTTCGGCCGGCCGCAGCTGATCGTGCCCTACACGCTGGACGCCAACGACATGCGGTTCGCCACGAACCAGGGATTCAATTCGGGCGACCAGTTCTTCGCCTACCTGAAGGACAGCTTCGACGTTCTCTATGCCGAGGGGGCTGACCAGCCGAAGATGATGTCGGTCGGGCTGCATTGCCGGCTGGTCGGGCGGCCGGGCCGCGCGGCGGCGCTGGCGCGCTTCCTCGATTATGTGCGCGGGCACGAGAAGGTGTGGGTCGCCACCCGCCTCGGCATCGCCCAGCACTGGATGGCCGAGCACCCTTATCGCAAGCCTGGGTGATCCGCCGCCGATACCCAAAGGGCCTGCGGATGACGATCAGAGGAGCTTTCCCCTGCCGGGCAAGCTTTTCAAAATGGCTGAAAGCGGGAGCGGGCTCACTTTTCTCACGCCATTCTGTCGCATGGCCGTTTGAACGAAGACCGAAATACAGTAGAAGAACTTCCCATCGCGCCGGGGTTGCTCCAGGGCGCGGCCGTGTGACCTTTCTGGATGCACCCCCACCGTGACGTTCAAGGACGAAATGAAGGCCGCCGGAACGAAGGCGACCGACTCCGCGGCCGGAACCGGAGCGGACAGCGGTGACATTGCCAAGCTCCTGCGCGCGCTCAACGAGGATTTGAAGGCCGACCCGGCCGAAGACGACATCGCCGCGCTGGACGATGGGACCGCGCCCGCCGCGGAACGTCACCTGCCGCTCGGCAAGATCGTCGCGGCGCTGGTCGCCGCCGCGGGCGTCGGCTTCGCCGTCGTCATGCTCGACCAGGATGGAAA
>JAEZPL010000451.1 GCA_023413605.1 Pseudomonadota bacterium | reverse complement strand
ATCCACAGGGCCGCGGCCACCGTGTCGTCCAGCCCCGGCAGCGGCACCCACAGGGCCTGCGCCGGCCCCCAATGGCCCCATTCCCGAGCCAGGGCGGGCGGCAGATCGGACGGGGCGATGACGTGGGCCGTGCGCCCGTCCGTCCCGACCGCGACGGCGGAGGCCGCCGCCTCCAGCCAGCGGGAAAAGGGCGCGTCGCGGTCCGGCGCGGCCACGTTGGACACCGCCTCAAGCCGCGCGCGGCCCGACGGGCTCAGCGTCACGAAGGCCGCCTGACGGTAGGCGATCAGCCGGCGCGTCTGGTTGACCATCAGGAAGCGCAGCGCCTCGACGGTCTGCGCCTGCCTCGCTTCCTGGTGCAGGTTCAGCAGCAGAAGCAGGCTGTTGAGCGGCTGCATGCCATGGGACTGCGTGGCCTGGGGCTGCATGGTCTGGGCCGCCCCGTCCATCGCGCCGCTCACGGCGCCGGCGTGCAGGTCATCGGGCAACGACGGCCTCCCCCGGCGGGGCGAAACGGGCGGTGCCGCTCATTCCGGCGACGAGGTTGGGGGCCGGGGCGCCCTTGGCCGGCAGCAGCTTGCCCGTCACCTTCAGCGATTGGCTGACCGGATCGACCTTCGCGCCGATCAGCGCCACCTCGCCGGTCAGCAGTTCGCCCGTCTCGTCGATGCGCAGGTCGAAGCGGTGGCCGGGTTTCAGCCAGACCAGCCAGGCGGACGGGACGATCAGTTCCACCCGCAGATCCTGGTCGGACACGATTTCCAGAAGCGGCGTCCCGGCGGCCACCGACTCATGTTCCCGGATGCGCTGTTCGACGGCCCGGCCATCGTAGGGCGCCTTGACCTCGCAACGGCGGACCTCGATCTCCGCCTTGCGCTGTTCGGCACGGGCGGCGTCGGCCTTCACCTCGGCCATCTCGACATCCGCGGCGCCGATGGATTTCAGCTGCTCCAGCCGTCGGCTCTGCCGCACGGTCACGTCGGCGGCGCGCAGGTTGGCGCGGGCGGCGTCCAGCGCGGCCTGATAGTGGCTGCAATCGAAAGCGACCAGCGTCTGCCCGGCCTTGAAGCCCTGCCCGGCCTCCACCGTGATGCGGGCGATGCGCCCGGCGATCTCGCTGGACAGGACGGCGTGATGCCGCGCCTCGATCAGCGCGCGCACCCCAACTTCCGCGGCCGGTCCGGCGGACGGCGGAGGCCCGTCCCCGGCGGCGAAGGACGGGACGGGAACCGACGCGAAAAGAAGCGCGGCGACGATCTTCCGGGAGAGGGAACGGCACATCATGGCAGAAACTTTCTGCGCCGATTGCTTCGGAAACGCAACGACCGTTGCCCCTTCTTGCATGCAACACGCCTTTTTGTCTCAACGCCGCGCCGCATCACACGCAAAGAGTATGGCGCGCGGCGCCGGGGGCGGAACTCCCCCGGCGCGTCCGGAACCCACCGCGCCATCGGGCTCAGCGGCCAGCCGAGGCCCGCGCCAGGGCCGTCGACGGCACCGTATAGACCTTCACCGGCTCTCCCTGCGCGGCCGGGGCGTACGACACCCGCATCGGCGCAGCAGCCGGAGCCGCGGTGGCCACGGACGGCGGCAGCGCGGCGACGGTCATCGTCTCCCGAACGGGGATCTTTTCCGGAGCCTTCTCCGCCACCGGGACGCCGGCCTTCGGATCGGGGCTTTGCTCGGGGATCTTGCCGATGGGGGCGGCGTCCGCCGGCTTTTCCGACGTCGCTTGGGCGGGCTGCAGCAGATCCTGCAGGCGTGCCGTGCTTCCGGCGCGCTGCTCCCATCCCTGAAGGCCGTCGACCACGGCACGGCGCAGCGTGGCCAGATCCTGCGACGGGACCGCATCGGGCAGCGGATCGACGCCCGCCGACACCATCACCCGCGCATAGGCGTTCTGCAGGTCCGCGAACACCAGATCGCGCCGCAGGTCGGACACCAGCGCCGACACCTCGGCCTGGATCACGCCCATGTCGCCCTGCTGGCCGACGGTGCTGCTGTTGACGTATTGCTGGCGGATGCGCTGGTCGATGGCCGCCTGATCGGCGTTCAGCGCGAATTCCTGCGCCAATTCCTGATACTGCACCATCGCCACGCGCACCTGGCTCAGCACCGCCACGCTCAGCGCCTGCCGGCGGAAGGCCACCAGCTCCTCCTGCGCCTTGGTGAAGGAGTGGGTGTCCCACGCCGACGCGAGGTTCAAAATGTTCCAGGACACGCGCGCGCCGTAGTCGGCCCAGCGCTGGTTCAGCAGGAAGCTGTTGCTGTCGTAATGCAGGCCCGCGTTCAGGTCGATGCCCGGCAGCAGCTTCAGCAGCGCGCGCCGCGTCTCGTCCGCGGTGATGCGGGCGTTGTAGGTTTCCTCCAGCAGCTCCGGCCGGTTCAGCAGCGCGTAGGATTCCAGCGCATCGACCGACGCCTTGATCGTCGGCGCGTCCTTCACCGACGCTTCCGGCGGCATCTCCAGCGTAAAGGTCTCGCCCGGCGGCAGCCCCATCAGGGCGCCCAGCTGCGACTTCGCCGCCACCAGTTCACGCCGCAGGGTCTGCAACTGGCGCAGCGTGTCCACCAGCGAACGCTGGTAGGACAGGGTCTGCAACGGCGCCTGAACGCGCTGCGATTCCAGCGCCCCGGCGTTGGTGCGCGCCGCTGCGATGCGCTTCTCCAGCGGCTCGATGCGCTTCAGCAGCCGTTCGGCCGCCACGGCGCGCCAATAGGCCGTGCGCACGTCCTGCAGGATGCCCTGGACGACGCGGCGACGGCGTTCGTCGGCCACCAGCACGAGGTTGGCGTTCTGCCGGGCGCGCAGATAGCTGACGCCGAAATCCAGGATGTTCCAGGTGAAGCCGAGGTCGGCCGTGCGGCGGTGCTTGTCGGTCGCCGTGGTGCTCTCACCCGTGCGCCGGCCGGTGGCGAGGTTCAGGCTTTCCGAACCGGCATCGTTGTTGCGCCCGGTATAGCCGGCGCCGGCCACCAGCCGCGGCAGCATGTCGAAACGCGACAGGTCGAGCTGCTGGTTGGCAAC
This sequence comes from Pseudomonadota bacterium, assembly GCA_023413605.1. Taxonomy (GTDB): domain Bacteria; phylum Pseudomonadota; class Alphaproteobacteria; order Azospirillales; family Azospirillaceae; genus Azospirillum. Next base: position 341 of record JAEZPL010000451.1, on the reverse strand, counting down.
CGCCATCTCCATCAGCTTCACGCGTTCGTCCAGGTTGTACTTGATGGCGCGGGCCATGGCCTCGTGCATGGACACCGGCCCGGAGACAGGCTCCTGAGGCGACATCACGACGGCCATGTCCGAGCGCACCCGCGACAGGTTCTCCTCGCTGCTGAGAGGCTGCGGATTGACGGAACACCCACTGGCGAGCACCGTAACGGCAATCAGAGCGACGGTCGCGCAGGCCATCTTGGACCGCGCCCGAAAGGAGGAGGGAAGGCAGGTCATTCTCGTCGTCAATCCATCAAGAGACTATGCGGGGGCGTGGAGAAGTCAGGGAGTGCGGGCGACCTCAGGCCGCC
>JAEZPL010000384.1 GCA_023413605.1 Pseudomonadota bacterium | reverse complement strand
CACTTCACGCGGCCGTTTATCAGAGGTGTTGGTAAACAAATCATTATCAAGCAAAAGTGGAAATCCTTGTCTTTTTGACTCCATATCCAGAATTGCATCCACTAACACTTAATTGTTGATGCTGCTGCTTTGGGACGCGGCGGCCGGGGATCGCCCGTCCCTGGCCGCCGCTCCGTCCTTACAGTTCAAGAAAGGCTTTGAAGCCGCCATAGATCATGCGCCTGCCGTCGAACGGCATCTGCGCCATGTCTTGCTTCAGGCGTGGGTCGGCCATCACCTTCGCGTTGATGGCGTCGCGATCCTCGCGCGACGCGTAGACGATCCAGGAGAAGACGACAATCTCGTCTTCCTTGGCCTGCACGGCGCGCGGGAAGGACGTCAACTCGCCATAGGGCACGTCGTCGCCGATGCATTCAACGAAAGCGAGGGCTCCATGCTCCTTCCAGACATCGCCGGCCCGGCGGGCGAGATCCTTGTAGGCTTCGATGTTCTGCTTCGGAACGGCCAAAACGAAACCATCGACATAAGACATCAAAAGTCTCCCTGCAGTCGGAATGCTCCGAGGAACGATCGGGCGGCCCGAAATCCGACACTGGTGTCCGGCGAGTCCGCAAATTTTCCATCAGACGGGGTCGATCCCGATCCGATGACCGTTCAGGCCTTACGGTCGCGGCGGCAGCGCAGGAACATATTTTCCATAACACACCTTATGGGACTATCATTTTATTCCTAGTTCTAGGACTTCAGCGGAAACAGGATGTTGCCCGGTTTCTTGCTGCTGCGTTCGCTATCCGTTGCCTGTTAACAAAATTACCCGCCTACATCTATATCTTGGTCAAGGGGAAAACGCATGGTTGCCATTGACCCAGCCGAATGGGACCGTCAGCGCAAGGCCGCACAGGCAAAGTCCGAACCTCCGTTTGAGGGGATCGCCGCCCGCCGCCATCCCGCCTACAAAGCGTGGGCGAACATGATGCAGCGCTGCACCAACCCGAAGGACCCGCATTGGGATCGGTACGGCGGGCGTGGCATCCAGGTTTGCCGTCGCTGGCACAATCCGCTGGAGTTCTGGGCCGACATGGGGCCGACCTACCAGCGCGGCCTCACGCTCGACCGCATCGACAACGACGGCAACTATGAGCCGGGCAACTGCCGCTGGACGACCTGGGGCGTGCAGCAGAACAACAAGCGCCAGCCCACCCGCCGTAAGGGCAAGTACGACTAAGCCCTTCTCTTCAGCCGCTCAATTGTCCGGTAGCCCCCCAGCCCCAGCAGACCCACCAGGATCGAGATCAGGCTGTCGGTGTCGATGATCGGGATCGGCGTACCCGGCGCCCAGACGGTCAGCGCCCACCCCAGCAAGGGATACCCCACGGTATGCAGGAACAGCCCAAAGACGCACAGCCAGCCCGTGGCTGGTCGCCAGCCGCTCTTGAACAGGCTCTCCGATTGGGCCTCAACCTCATTCACACGGCTCTGTCGGTCATCGCTCTGCGTCAGGAGTTGCAGGGTCGTGGCCGCCCATTCCGCTTCCGCCGCCGCCCGCGCTGACGGGTCGGGGATCATCCCCAGCAGCTTGTTGACGAACGGCACCAGCAAAGGAAGGAGCGCGCCCATGTCAAATCTCCAGCCGGTAGAACACGTGGTTGTTGATGAAGACGGTCGGCAGGCGATCCTTCGCCCAGGCCGGCGTGCGGATCAGGATGGAATGGTAGTGGTCGGCCGACAGGGTGATGTCCGGGAGTTTGCCTTCCAGTGCGGCCCCGGCGAGCCGGTAGGCTTCACGGTAGAGGTTGTTGTAGGCGGTGACTTCAAGCATCTTTGCCCGGTTGGGGTCGCCCGGTGACCAGCACGAGAACTGGTAGACGCCTTTGTGCGACCGCAGGCAGACCTCCGTGGGGTTGCTGCCCCACCAGCGCGCGTGGCTGGCCCGGTTCAGAATGACGTTGATGACGCCCTGCATGCCGCGGGCGCCCTCCCCCCTCGCCTCGCCCCAGGCGGTGAGCGCGATCAGCTTCTGCGGCGGTAGCTGCGCCAGTTCCAGATCGGCGGCGGCGATCATTTCTCACCCCCGCGCATCGCCTTCAGCGTCGCGATGTCCTCCTTGATGGTCATCACCAAGCGGCGCATCTCGTCCTGGAAGGCCAGCCGGTCCTTCTGGCTGCCGTCGATGGTGCGCTCGACGGCCTGGAGCCGGGTTTCGTGGGTGCCGAGCGTCTTCGTCACGTCGGCGTAAAAGAGGATCACCGGGCCGAGCAGGGAGGCGATGATCGCCAGATGCCCGAGGCTGATCTCTCTCGTGAGGCGGGGGGTCGGCACGGAGCATCCTCCACGTCTGGTTTCATGGAGGATGCCCCTGCCCTGCCCCGCCGCTGTATGCACGCGCTGGCCACAGGTGAAGAAAAAACCGGCTGTGCAGAGCACAGCCGGTAGGTCGAAGTATCGGGGATTGCCCTCAGGATCATTGGGCAACATCCGCAGGCGACACTGCCTCACCCCTGAGTGACCAAGGGGCTTGACAATTCAACCATATCGTCTGCGGGTCGATTCCTCGGCATCTTAAAGATGGTCAAGGCGCTCGACGATACGGACTATAAGACGTTGTGCGATCGAATTCGAGCAATTAAATGTTTATACAACTAGAGAGTGGGAGGATGCACTGCTTCCGTCATATTCCTGAAAAAGCACTCGACCCAAAAAAGTTTAGGTGTCGGCCCGCATTGACGGAAACGTGCATCCTTTCGAATAATTTACAACGGGGAGTTATCTGTGGCAGTGCCGCCAACGCGAACCCACGGACTACAGCACCGGGAACTTGGACAGCGGCGGCACGGTCGGCGCGACAAGATTACGACCCGTCCGCTTCGACACCCGGATGCCCAGGATGAGGCCGCGGATGCCGGCCCCGAAGCGCGCCCGCCCGTGCGTCGGCGCCACCGCCCCGCTGATCGTGCGCAGCGGCACCGAGGCCGCGGTGGTCAGCCCGCCGTACAGCCGCATGGTGCCGGCGATCTGCGACAGCCCGACGTAGTGGACCCGGCCCAGCCCGCTGTGCGCGCCCGCCGAGACGCCGTTGAACAGCAGGTTGCTGGCATCCATGCCGACCACGTTGCCGGCGGCGGCGGCGTCGTTGCGCCCATCGTAGACGCAGGCTCCGGCCACCACCGCGTCGGGCCGAAAGATGACCTCCACGGCGCAGTCGGCCGCGCCCGGCCCCATGTCGGCGTGCAGGCATTCCACATAGGAGCCGAGCGCGCCGTCCAGGCGGATCGCGTAGCGCCCGGCGCTGCCGTAGGCCACCATCTTGGCGCCGCCGACCAGCGCCACCGTCTTGGCGCGCAGCAGCGCGTCGTCGTCGATCAGCAGCGCCGAGCCGGGCGGGCCGTCCGCCTTCATCATCAGGATGGTGCCGGGCGTCATGAACGGCTCGCCCAACTCGCCGGTCGGCGGCGGGTTCTCGTTGCCGGGGGGATCGCCGCCGCCGGGGTTGCCGCCGGTCGTGGTGATGTTGTCGTGCACGAAGGCGACGCTGGCGTAGCCGCTCTCCACCAGGATCGGCGTGTTCGGGCTGACCAGCACGGTGTTGGCGTCGATCTCGATGCCGCCGGGCACCGGCTTGGTGGTCGCCCCCGAATACAGGCCGATGCCCGGCGCGGTCGCCGAGACGGCGTTGCGGCCGACAAGCGAGACGGTGTTGCCGGTGATGCGCAGCTTGTTGGCGCCCGGCGGCACTTCGGGGCGCACGGCGATGCCGGTGGCCCCGGTGTTCTTCACCGTGTTGCCGCCGATGTAGGCGTTGGAGAACGCCTTGATGCCATCGCCCCGTGCCACGCCGTCCACGGTGTTGCCCTGGATGGTGGCGTCGGCGGCGTAGCAGGTGATGCCGTTGCGTTGCTCGGTGTCGCCGGCCACGCCGGTGCCGACGTTGGTCACCCGGTTGGTGGTCAGCTTCAGCCGCACGTGCCGGGGGGCGCTGGTGTCCACCCCCTGGTTCACGTAGATGCCGTCCTTGCCGCAGTTCTGCACCGTGCAGTTGGCGATCTCCAGGTCGGTCGAGCCGGTCTGTTCCACGTAGATGCCGATGCCGCCGGGGTTGGAGATGGTCAGGCCGTTCAGCTTCAGGTTCGACACCCGCGTGATGTAGACGTGGCCGGTGAAGCTGCCGCCGATCACCTCGCAGTCGTTCCACGACGGGTCGGCCGAGCCGTCGATGGTCACTTCGTTCGCGTTGTAGGGGCTGGCCGGAATGGTCTGCCCCGTGAAGTTCTTGGTGCGCAGGAACGCCATTGATCCGCCTCCTTAAATCCGGGTACCGTTGACGCGGATTTGCGGCGGCGGCGTGATGCTTCCCCGCCACACCTGATCCTTGTACTGGTTGTACCGTTGCGTCGAAACGGTGGTCCAATCGTTGTTCCAGATGCCGCCGGTGTCGCCGGAGGTCGGGTTCATCGCCCACATCGTCCAGGACATGCCGACCTCGCCGGCCCCCAGGAACATCTGGCCGTCGCCGTTCAACTCCCCGTTCATGTAACGGTGCAGCGCCTGCACCCAGGCGATTTCCTTGGTGTCGCCAGGGTTGAAGAAGGCGCCGAACTCGCCGATCAGGATCGGGAAGCGCTTGGCCCGCCACAGGTAGCCCCAGAAGAAGTCCCAGATGCCGCGCTGCTGGCTCCAGTTGGCCGGGCCGAACATGTTGGCCGGGAAGCCGGCCACCCGGTGGTAGGGCTTCTCGCCGACCAGCGTCGTGCCGTACTCGTGCGCCGACAGGGCCAGCTTGTCGGGGATCGAGAGGTTGATCGGGCGGGTGTCGTAGTCGCGCAGGTTGCCGCCCCACCAGCCCCAGGCTTCGCCGCCCTGGCTGAAGCTGATCTCGTTGCCCTCCACGAAGCACAGCAGGTTGGGGTTGACCGCCAGGATCGCGTTGGCGATCTGTTCCGCCTGCGGCGCCCAGAGGTTCCAGTTGAAGGCCCGGCCGTTCGGCTCGTTGTGCACGTCGCACCCCAGCACCGCCGGGTTGCCGAAGATGTCGGGGTGGGTGACCAGCGTCTGCCAGTTCTGGATAATCTGGTTCAGCGTGAAGCCGTCGCCGGCCAGGAAGTTGACCTGGGTGCCCGAGCCGGTGCCGGCGTTGTTGCGGTGGTGGTCCAGGAGCACGTACAGCCCGATCTGCCGGGCGTACTGGCAGTACATGCCGAGGATGTCGATGGGCCGCTTGCCGCGGAACTCCGGGTTCGGGCCTTCGGCGAAGCCGTGCGTGGTGCGCGTGGAGATCACCGTGCTGTCGGCGAAGCACAGCCGGATCAGGTTGAAGCCGAGGCTCTTGATGTGGTCGAGGCTGGCCTTGTAGTTGCGCGCCGTGGCGCCGCCGGGGATCAGGCCGAAGCTGTTGGCCCCGTCGTTCCACTCCGCGCCCGACAGGTTGGCCCCGGTCAGCCGGACCGGCTTCATGGCGCCGTCCACGATCTGGTTGTTGCGCACCAGGAAGCCGCCCCGGTTGGCCGGGTAGCCGGTGCCCGGATCGGGGTTCGGGTTCGGGTTGGGGTTGCCGCCGCCCGCCGCCGGGTCGCCGCCGTCCACGCCGCCGATGCCCATCTGGGCGAAGGGAAGCTGGGTGAAGCCGATGGCCTGGAACGCCGGGCTGCCGTTCTTCAGGTTGAACTTCAGGGTGGCGGCATCGACGAACAGCGGGTCGCCCTGCACGTCGGTGCCCGAGGTGTAGAGGCCGGAGCCGAAGACGAAGTTCTGCCCCAGCGTGAAGGTGCCGGGGGTCAGCAGGCTCCAGTAGTCGTTGACGGGGGCGGCGTAGTGGATGACGTTCTTGGTGACGCTGTTGTTGACCAGCAGCCCCGAGGTGCCGGCGTTCGGCTGGTGCTCCAGGCGGATCGCCGCCTCCTGCTCGCCCGCGCACACCATGATGTTGTTGGTCACCGTGGTGTTGTCGCCGCCGTGGATGTAGACGCTGGCCCAGGAGGTGCCGCGGATCAGGTTGTCGCGCACGGTGGCGCCGTTGGTCAGGTCGTCCAGGTAGACGCCGAAGCCCTTGTAGCCGTCCAGCCACGTGCCGGTGGTGGAGGTGGCGAGGCCGCGCGCCCCGTTGATCCAGTTGCCCTTGACCGACAGCGCGGTGTTGTTGTTGGCCCGGCCCAGGCTTTCAATGGCGCCGCCGTCCGCGCTCTCCAGCAGGACGCTCTCGATCTTGTTGTACTCCACCCGGTTGCCGCTGTGCGGGTTGCCGGTGTTGAAGGACTTGAACGAGACGGCGTAGCGGGCGCAGCGCAGGAAGTCGTTGTTGGTCACCACGTTGTTGGAGCAGCCGTCGCCGCCGACCGCCATGCCGCCCTTCAGGATGGCGCCGATGTCGGTGAAGCTGCACTTGCTCACCGTGTTGCCGGTCGCCCCGGACTGCATGTAGACGCCGCCCCAGCCGAGGCTCTTGAAGGCGCAGTTCTTCACCGTGTTGGTGTCGGCATCGCTGAAGCGCAGCGCGGTGCCGAGGTGGGCGAAGGTGCAGGCGTCGAAGGTGTTGCCGTCCGCTCCCGCCGACAGCGTGACCGCCGTGCCGTTCCACAAGGCATGGGCGAAGGTGACGCCCTTCCAGGTGGTGCCGGTGCAGCCGGTCAGCGTCAGCAGGCTGCCGACGCGCGCCACGTGGACGCCCGAGGTTTCGAAGGTCGTGCTGCCC
>JAEZPL010000362.1 GCA_023413605.1 Pseudomonadota bacterium | reverse complement strand
ATCCGTGGCCATGCACAGCGCCATCATGGGCAGCCACCGGTCGAAGACCTGCGTCGCCACGTCCGCCTCGCCCGCCTGCACGGCTGCCAAGGCGTCGAGCAGAGCCATCTCGTCCATCCCGATCCGTGCGCAGGACGGGCAGCGTATCTCCGGACGGGCGGCGTTGGCGACGGCAAAGGCCCCCAGCAACGCAACCAGCGGCAACAGCGCCGTGGACGGCACACCCGCCACGCTGAAGCCGGCGCGCATCGCCGCCATCCCGCCGGCCGTCCCGTCGCGGAACCACCGCCGGAATCCGGTCAGGAGCGCCCTTTCCGCCGGTATCAGGTCCGCCACCGTCCAGGGCGAAAGCCGCCCTTCCGTTCCCGTATCGCACATGCTGATTCCTCCCCGACCGGAATGACGGGATCACCCTACATCAGGCACCGATCAATTGCGAGTTATTCGCATTTGCATTTCTGCGTCAGCACGCCGCAGGGACGCTCGTGACAAAAATTGGTCGCAAGCCCTTGGAAAGCTTTGAGGAAAGGTTGGATTAACCATAACGGCGAATTCTTTCCCCGCTCGGAAAATGGAGCGTGGAAGGATGATGCGGATTTTCGGACAGGCACTGCTCGGACTGATGGCGGCGATGGCCATGCTGGTGACGGCCCACACGGCCTCGGCCCAGATTCGCCTGAACGCGGCCTATGGCGAGGACACCCTGCTCGGCCCGTCGAAGGCCAGAGGTGCCGTGGTGTGGAGCCACGGCCGCTCCGTCGAGGTGGAGGATTCCAACGCCCCCACCCCCCTCTACATGAAGATCCTGCGCGATGCGGGCTGGGACGTGTACCGGCTGGACCGGATGCGGGTCAGCGATACGCTGCCCAACAGCTCCCGCGCGCTGGCCGGCCATGCCGACCAGCTGAAGGATCGCGGCTATCGGCAGGTGGTGCTGACCGGCCAATCGTTCGGCGCGTTCATTTCCCTGATGGCCGCCGGGCAGACCGAACGGATCGACGCGGTCGTCGGCACGGCGCCGGCCGCCTTCGGCAACTTCTCGGAGGCGTATGACAGCTTCCGCGACAACGCGACCCAGCTCTGGCCGATCCTGCGCAATGTCCCGCATGCGCGCGTCATGCTGTTCTTCTTCCATGGCGATGATTTCGATCCGGGCGGGCGCGGCGATCCGGCGCGCAACATCCTGGCGTCCCGCGGGCTCGACCACATCGTGGTGGACCAGCCGGCGCTGCTGACCGGGCACGGCGCGGCCACCACGGGCATGTTCGTCCGCCGCTTCGGTTCCTGCATCCTGCGCTTTGCGGAAGCGCCGCCGGACCCGCGCGATCCCTCCTGCGACGAGGCCTGGGGCCGCACGCCCAGCGCCGAACTGATGCAGGCCGCCGCCGCGAGCCGCAGCGGCGGGTCGGATCCGGCGACCGCCACCGCCCGCCCCTACCTGGGCACGTGGTACGGGGCCTACATCAACGGCCGCGAGGTCGCCCTGTCGGTGGACCGGGTGGACGGCGAGACGGTCTACGCCGACTATGTGTTGGGGCCGGGCATGGAGCCCGACCAAACCATCGAGCGGGCGCGGCGCAAGGGCCGCATCGAAAACGACGAGCTGATCTTCGACGAGAAGGGTCGCAACGTGCTGCGCTACCACATCCGCTCCGACGGGCGGCTGGCCGCGACGTGGCTGGAACGCTCGGGCAAGGGCCGCCTGGAAACGACCCTGCGCCGGGTGAACTGAAGTCCTTACAGACGCCGATGTTATAGCCGGCGGGCGAGCGCGAGCAGCCCGCCGGCGCCGATCATCAGGCCGCCCGTCAGACGGTTCAGCGTCCGGGCGGCCGTGGCGCTGGACAGGCGGGCGGCGATGCTGTTGCCACCGGTGGCGTAGGCCATGATCCAGCCGAATTCGACCACCACCATCACCGCGACCAGGGCGACGAGCTGCGGCCCGAGCGGCGCCGACGGTTCGATGAACTGCGGGAACAGCGCGGCCATGAAGACCAGGGCCTTCGGGTTGCTGAAGGCGACGAGCATGCCGCGCAGGAACAGGCTGACGGCCGAAACCTCCTCCACCGCGACACGGGAGGCCCCGGTCGTCCCATCCGCGACTGGGGCGCGCCACGCGGCGATGCCCAGCCAGGTCAGATAGGCGACGCCCAGCCACTTCACCGTGAGGAAGGCCGGTTCCGACGCCTGGAGCAGGGCGCCAAGCCCCAGCACCGACAGGGTCGCCATGATCGTCAGCGCGACGCACATGCCGAGCCCGCCCCAGGCCGCCCGGCGCACGCCGTAGCGCAGGCCGAGGCTCATCGCCAGCAGCATGTTGGGGCCGGGCGTCATCGACACCACGAACGCCGTCACCAGGAAGAACCCAAGCGTCTGCCAGCTCATCACCGCCTCCGGAATCAGGAGCGGGATGGGAGCATGCCGGCAGGAGCTTGGCAAATGCGCGGCGCGCAGATCTGCCCGTCCTATGTGCACTATTTGTTGGGCAGAGGGCGGCTGGACAGGCGCAAATCCGGCACCGGCGGCGGTTCGCGCAGCCATTCGTCCAGAGTCATGGTGTCCAGGCTCTTGGGATGCCGCTGCGTGGACGGCCTCGCGGCATCCGCGGACCGGGCCTCTTCAGAGGGGCCGGGGCCGAGCATCGCGCCGGGCCAGACGTTGCCCGTCCCGTCCACGCGGGCGGCGTAGCGGGTGCCCATGGAGGAG
>JAEZPL010000323.1 GCA_023413605.1 Pseudomonadota bacterium | reverse complement strand
GCGTGCGCGCGTCTTCATGGTGTTTCCTCCCGCTCCATCCACCCGCCCTTGGCCACTTCGGGTCATGCCCGCGCGGGTTTTGCGAATTTTAGTACGGAATAGACGTCTTTAGTACGAATAGAGCGTTGTCCATACCTCCGTGCTCCCCTCGGCCGTTTGAAGGAGGCCGGCACCGGCACTAAATCAGGCGGTTGAAACATGCGGTTACGGTCGGCCGCCCGTCGGCGCGAACCGCCAAAAACGATCCGAAGGAGGGGTACCGTGACGACGTTCACCGGTCAGGACACGCTGAAAACCCGCCGCTCGCTGTCCGTTGGGGGCAAAAGCTACGATTACTTCAGCATCAAGGCCGCGGAGGACGCCGGGCTCGGCGACCTGTCCCGGCTGCCCTATTCGATGAAGGTGCTGCTGGAGAACCTGCTGCGATTCGAGGACGGGCGAACCGTGTCGGTGGACGACGTGAAGGCGGTGGCCCAGTGGCTTCGGGACAAGCGCTCGGACCGCGAGATCGCCTACCGCCCGGCGCGCGTGCTGATGCAGGACTTCACCGGCGTGCCCGCCGTCTGCGACCTTGCCGCGATGCGCGAGGCGATGGCGGCGCTGGGCGGCGATCCGAAGAAGATCAACCCGCTGGTGCCGGTGGACCTCGTCATCGACCACTCCGTGATGGTCGATTACTTCGGCAATCCCGCCGCCTTCGAGAAGAACGTCGAGCTGGAGTTCGAGCGCAACCTGGAACGCTACGCCTTCCTGCGCTGGGGCCAGAAGGCCTTCGACAACTTCCGCGTCGTTCCGCCGGGCACCGGCATCTGCCATCAGGTGAACGTCGAATATCTGGCCCAGGGCGTGTGGACCGACACCGATCCCGCCGGCAAGCTGGTGGCCTATCCCGACACGCTGGTCGGCACCGACAGCCACACCACCATGGTGAACGGCCTGGGCGTGCTGGGCTGGGGCGTCGGCGGCATCGAGGCGGAGGCGGCGATGCTGGGCCAGCCCATCTCCATGCTGATCCCGGAGGTCGTCGGCTTCAAGCTGACCGGCCGGCTGAAGGAAGGCACCACCGCGACCGACCTCGTGCTGACGGTCACGCAGATGCTGCGCAAGAAGGGCGTGGTCGGCAAGTTCGTGGAGTTCTACGGGCCGGGGCTCGACCACCTGACGCTGGCCGACCGCGCCACCATCGGCAACATGGCCCCGGAATACGGCGCCACCTGCGGCATCTTCCCGATCGACGCGGAAACCATCAAGTACCTGACCTTCACCGGCCGCGACGCCGACCGCGTGGCGCTGGTGGAAGCCTACGCCAGGGCGCAGGGCATGTGGCGCGACGCCGGCACGCCCGACCCGGTCTTCACCGACACGCTGGAGCTGGACATGACGACGGTGGAGCCGTCGCTGGCCGGCCCGAAGCGCCCGCAGGACCGCGTTCCCCTGTCCGGGGCCGCCCAGAGCTTCGGCAAGGATCTGGTGGAAACCTTCAAGGCCGACGACGTGAACCGCTCCGTCCCCGTGCAGGGCGCCGGGCACAGCCTGGACCAGGGGGCGGTGGTGATCGCCGCCATCACCTCCTGCACCAACACGTCCAACCCCGCGGTGCTGGTCGCCGCCGGCCTTCTGGCCCGCAAGGCGGTCGAGAAGGGGCTGTCGACCAAGCCGTGGGTGAAGACCTCGCTGGCGCCGGGCTCGCAGGTGGTGACCGACTATCTGGCGAAGGCCGGGCTTCAGCCCTACCTGGACCAGCTGGGCTTCAACATCGTCGGCTACGGCTGCACGACCTGCATCGGCAACAGCGGCCCGCTGCCCGACGCCATCGCCGCGGCGGTGGAGGACGGCAACCTCGTGGTCGCCGCCGTTCTGTCGGGCAACCGCAACTTCGAAGGCCGCGTGAACCCGCACACGCGGGCGAACTATCTGGCCTCCCCGCCGCTGTGCGTCGCCTACGCGCTGGCCGGCAACATGAAGATCGACCTGACCAAGGACCCGTTGGGCACCGGCAGCGACGGCCAGCCCGTCTACCTGAAGGACATCTGGCCGACCAACCAGGAGGTGCAGGACGCCATCAACGCCTCCCTCTCGGCGGAGATGTTCCGCAGCCGCTACGGCAACGTGTTCGAGGGACCGGCCCAGTGGCGCGGCATCTGGACGGCGGAGGGCCAGACCTACCAGTGGCAGACGGGCTCCACCTACGTGAAGCTGCCGCCCTTCTTCTCCGACATGCCGAAGACGCCGGCACCCGTGTCGGACGTGAAGGGCGCGCGGGCGCTGGCCGTGCTGGGCGACAGCATCACCACCGACCACATCTCCCCCGCCGGTTCCATCAAGAAGACCAGCCCGGCCGGCGAGTATCTGCTGAGCCATCAGGTGCGCCCGCAGGACTTCAACTCCTACGGCGCGCGGCGCGGCAACCATGAAGTGATGATGCGCGGCACCTTCGCCAACATCCGCATCCGCAACGAAATGCTGCCGGGCGTGGAAGGCGGCGAGACCAAGCACTTCCCCTCCGGCGAGCGGCTGCCGATCTACACCGCGGCCATGCGCTACGCCCAGGAAGGCGTGCCGCTGGTGGTGATCGCCGGCAAGGAATACGGCACCGGGTCCAGCCGCGACTGGGCGGCCAAGGGCACCTAGCTGCTGGGCATCCGCGCCGTGATCGCCGAAAGCTTCGAGCGCATCCACCGATCCAACCTCGTCGGGATGGGCATCCTGCCGCTCCAGTTCAAGGACGGGATGACCCGCAACGACCTGAAGCTCGACGGTACGGAGACCTTCGACATCGCCGGCATCGAACAGGACCTGCGCCCGCGCAAGGATGTGATCATGACCATCACGCGGGCCAATGGCGAAAAGCGGGAAATCCCGCTTCTGCTGCGGATCGATACGGTGGACGAGGTCGAATACTACAAGAACGGCGGCGTTCTGAACTACGTGCTGAGGAACTTGGCGGCGTAACAGGCGGCTTGCTTGTCCAGACGGTATGCACATATCCTATGCGCATACCGTCTGGAGACGCGGCCCATGCCGCAGAGTTCCCTTCATCACAAGTCGTCCCCCTCTTCCAAGAGAGCCGCAATCTCTCTTCGAACGTTGAATTGCTGAACGTCCAGCTCTGGCTTGACGAGAACAGGGATGCCATCGACTCCTCCAACGCCTTTGTGGAGAAGCACGGAAGTCCTTTGGCGAAGTATCGCCAGTTCTGATGGCAGAGTTCGACGTTTACAGGCGCCGTCGACATGCTGACCGGAGGCTGCTGAAGCCTCTCTTCACACCCGCACCAACGCCCCCGCCGACCGTTTCGCCGCGTACATCGCCTGATCGGCGTGGGTGAGGAGGTCGTCGGCGGTTTGCCCGTCCACGGGGTAGACGGCGATGCCGACCGAAAGCCCGACCGTCACCGGGATGCCATTCATCTCCATGGGGGCAACCTCCATGGGTGCGGAGACGGCGTCGCGGCATTTGCGGGCGACGCGTTCGCTGGCGTCGCGGGCGTCGTCCTGTTCCATCAGCAGGATGGCGAATTCGTCGCCGCCGATGCGGGCGACGGTGTCGGCGCCGCGCAGCACGCCGGCCAGACGGCGCGCGACCTCGCGCAGCACCGCGTCGCCGGCCCCGTGACCGTGGGTGTCGTTGACCGGCTTGAAGCCGTTGAGGTCCATGTAGAGCAGCGCGAACTGCGCGCCGTTGCGCTCCGCCCGCGCGATGGCCTGGAGCAGCAGGTTGTGGAACATGGCCCGGTTGGCGAGGCCGGTCAGTGCGTCATGGTGGGCCATGTGGGCCATGCGCGCCTCGCTTTCGCGCAAGGCGGCCTCCTGCTCGCGCAGCTTGCCCAGCAGGTAGTTGAAGCCGATCGCCAGATCGCCGACCTCGTCCATGCGCCGGACGGGCAGGGGGGCAAGGGCGACCGTGCCGTCGGCCATCCGGTGCATCTGCCGGGCCGCTTCGGTCAGCGGGCGCAGGATGCGGTGGACGACCAGGACGACGAACACCGTCATGAACACCAGCGTTACCGTGCTGCCGGTCGCGATCAGGCTCTTGAAGTCGTCGACGGCCTGAAAGGCCTCCTGCGTCGGCAGGCGGGCGACGATGAACCAGCCCGGCGTGGGAACCGAGGCGATGGCCGACAACTCCTCCACGCCCACGGCGTTGACGGTGACGCCGGTGCCCCGATAGCCGGCCATCGCCCGGTCGTGCAGCGGGTTGACGCCCTGCGGCGGCGTTTCCGCTAGAATCATCCGGCTGTCGTGGGCGGCGACGAACAGCCGGTCGCGCGGCGACACCAGAAGGAAGCCGCCGGTCCGGCCGATCCGGTTCTCCTGGACCAGATTGAGAAAGCCCGGCGCGGCGAGCTGCGTGACCCCCGCCAGCACCGCGGCCGGCCTGCCGTCCTTCCCCGGAACCGGCGCGGCCATGACGATCACCGGCTGGTTGTCCAGGGTGCTGCGCACCGGCCTGCCGATGACCGGCCCATGGCCGTCACGGGCGGCTTTGAACCAGTCCTTCGTCGAATAGTCGATGCCGCGGCGGCCGGGAAGCACCGGAAATTCCGTGATGACGCCCTGGCCGTCCAGCGGCAGCACGGCCATGCCCTTCGTGAAGAGGGAGGATGCGTCCTGGCGCTGCATCAGCCACGCCTGCAAGGCGGCGGGATCGGAGAGAAGGCCGGCGGGCAGGGCGGTCGCGGTGCGGTCCAGCAGGTCCAGCCGCGCCTTGATCTTCTCGTCGATGTCGTGCGCCACGTAGGTGGCGATGGACATCTGGTGGGCGGCGGACAGTCCCTCCACCTTATCCTTGAAGAAGGACGACAGGACGATGATGCGCCCAAGGGCGCCGGCCACCACCAGCAGGATGCCGACCGCCACAATACGGGCCACAATGCTGCGGCTGGCATCGCGCAACCTTTTGGCGAGGGCGGGAAGAATGTGCAAGCCGCACGTCCAATATTTCTGCAAATTCGTTCAAATACAGAAATGGCGGAGCAAAGCTTAGGTGTCAACGCGGCCTACAATCCTATGCCTTCCCGATCGGTTCCGGCCCGTTCCACCCAACCCGCCGCACGAACGTCGGCGGCATAGCTGCGGCTGACCGGCACGCGCAGGCCGTTGCGCAGCACAAGGATCAGCTTGCCATCCGGCTTGCGCTCCACGCCCGTGACGGCCGACGCGGCGACCCAGTGGGAGCGGTGGACCTGCAACCCGTCCAGCCCAGCCAGTTCGGTGATGGCGTCGCGAAGGCGCATCAGAATCAGGTCGCTGCCCTCGGCGGTGTGGACACGGACATAGTGGTCTTCCATTTCCAGCGCCAGCAGGTCGCGGCCCAGCTTCGCCGGAATGCGGGCGAGGAAGGCGGCTTCCCGCGGCGGGCCGGGGGAGGCTGGCTCGGTCCGGCCGCCGCCAGGGACGGGTTCCTGGGCGGGCTCCGGGCCGGGCGGGGTGAGCATGTTGCGGTCGCGCAGTTCCAGCCACACCGGGACGGCGGACACCAGCGCGGTGATGACGGCGACATAGACGAACAGTTCTGCCAGGCCGAGCGGGTGCAGGAAGTCGCGGCCGCGCACCCAGCCTTCCAGCAGCGCGACGTTCAGCGTCTGAAGCAGGATCACCGCCAGGGCGACCCCGGCCAGCGGACCGCGCCAGGCTCCGGCCCGGACCTTCAGCAGGTGAAAGGTCGTCTTGGTCAGCGGCTCGAAAAGCAGCGAGCCAAGCCCGATCAGCCCGCCCCAATAGGCCAGCCGCTGCGGCAGAGTCAGGTCCTGGAAGGTGCCGAAGGGGCCCAGCACGGCCAGGATTCCCACGGTGACCACCAACACCGGCAGGCGGCGGCGCAGCAGCCGGCGCCCATAGGGCATGCGGGGCGTTCCGGGTTCTCCGGCGACCCGGGCGGCTCCCGTCGTTTCACGCATCGTGAACAGCATGGTCCTGCACTTCGCGAAGGCGACGCCCGCCGATGCCGCATGGAATGTGGCATTCCGTCCCCGTCATCCGGCACGGAAAGGAGATCGTTCGATGGGGAGACGAGAATGAGGATCGCACGTTCGGCTTGTCCCGCGTGGGTGGCTCTGGCGACGATGGTGCTCGCGCCGGTTGGCGTCGACGCGGGGGAGCTTCGCGCAACCATACGCAACGTCAAGCCCCAACAGGGCCGGGTGATGGCCGCCCTGTACGAAAGCGCCGGGGACTTCACGGCGGACCGGCGATTTGCCGGACAGATCGTGGAGGCGTCGGGGCCGGAGGTCGCGGTGGTGTTCAGCGGGCTGGCGCCGGGGCGCTATGGGCTGGCCGTGTTCCAGGACATGGACGGCGACTCGAAACTCGGCACCTCTCTGCTCGGCGTGCCGACGGAGCCCTACGGCTTCAGCCGGGACGCCAAGGCCGGCTCCTTCGGCCCGCCGGGCTTCGACGCCTTCGCGGTGACGGTGGACGAAGCGGCCCCGGTCGCGACGGCCGTCACGCTGATGGATTGAGGATAGGCCGGATCAGGAGGCCGCATCCAGGCGCTGGGCCAGTTCCAGCAGGATGCCGTCCGGGTCCCGCAGGTAGCACATGCGCTTGCCCTTCGGCAGGATGGAGCGCGGCACCTCCACCACGGCGCCCACGGGCGTGGCGCCGGCCTGGATGGCGCGCTCCCGCACCGCGTCGATGTCGGTCACGGTGATGGCGAAATGGCCGATGCCGATGTCGTCCATGCCGCCCGGCCCGGCGGACGGGTGGGCGGACGGGTCAGCGGACACGCTGGGGAAGCACAGCATCTCCACCCGCAGGCTGTGATCCCCGTTGACCAGGATGGCGCAGTCGGCCACGGCGCCGCGGGTGCCGCGAATCGCGTCGAACCACTCCCCCGACAGCGTCCGGCGCAACAGGACCGCCAGCCCGAAGGTCTCGCCATAGAAACGGATGGCCCGGTCCAGGTCGCGGACGCTGATGTTGACGTGGTCGAGACCCAGGGTGCTTCGGGGCGAGGACGGCATGGCAGCGGACCTCAGGAGTTGGTGCGGGCGGACTGTTCCAGGGATTTGATGTGGGACAGGCCGGGCAGGATTTCCGACTTCACGAACTCCATGCGGCGGTTCGGGCCGCCGCCGCCGCGGGCGAATCGGGTCTTCCACAGGTCCATTTTCACCGCCAACCCGCACAGCACGCCGCCGATGGTGACGTGGTGCGAGGCGATGAGGTCGCGGATGGAGTGGAAGGTTTCCGCGTTGATGTCGCGCCAGAAGTCCTTGGACCGGTTGTCGAAGCTTTCGAACCGGCCGGTGATGGAGGTGGAGATGTCCGTCAGGTCGCGGTTGATGTCGTCCAGCATCCGCATCTGGCGGGCATCGCGCTTGACCTCGACGGAATTGCGAATCTCGCCCATCCAGGCCAGGAACTTCTGGATCTCGGGCACGATGTCGTCCAGGCACTTCTTGAAGTAGGCCAGCGACAGGAAGATGTCGCCGTACTCTTCCAGGAACTTCGGAATCTCGCTCAGTTCGATGTCCAGCCGGTCGGCCATCATGCGCAGGTTCCGCAGCGCCTCGTCCCGGTTGGGGTTGGCGAACATGCCGATGATGTCGCTGACGTCCTGCATCTGCATGTCGGTGGAGCCGTAGACATACTCGACCAGCGGGCGCGTGAAGACGCGCATGTAGTTGGTCAGCTCCTGCTTCTTCTTGTC
Source organism: Pseudomonadota bacterium (assembly GCA_023413605.1). GTDB lineage: Bacteria > Pseudomonadota > Alphaproteobacteria > Azospirillales > Azospirillaceae > Azospirillum. Next base: position 6,128 of record JAEZPL010000323.1, on the reverse strand, counting down.
CGACAGGGTCAGCGATTCGACGTTGTTGACGTCGATGTTCAGCCGCCGCAGCTCGATGCGGGAGGTGTAGACGTCGAAGCTGGACGCGGCGGCGATCTTTTCGATCTTCACAAGGTCGCGCTCCACCTCGTCCTTGTAGGACTCGAAGTAGACCGAGACGTTGCGCGGGGCGATCTGGCCGCTGCCGGTCTGAACGTCGTAGAACATCTCCACGACGGTTTGCAGCCGGACGTTCTTGATCAGGCGGGCGTGCTGAAGGCCGGGCGTTTCCAGCGGGATGGCCGACAGGGGCATGATGTGCAGGGCATCGCGCGCCTCGTCCTCCCAGGCCTTGCGCTTGGTCGCGTCGCCACGGGGTCGGGAGGATTTCTCCGTCGCATCGTCACCCGTCTCCCGACCGTCGCCCAACTGCCCACTCCTCGAACCCGGATCGCCGAAGGGGTTATCCCCTTTCGGTCGCACCAAAATAAATCCTTTGGGCGAGGTGGCAAGACCGCACAGCGAATCCGGCGAGAATGTCACGTGCGCGTGATGGACGGGAGCGCATATGAGCAGGGCCGGCCCGCGTCGGCGGACCGGCCCTCCTTCAGGTAACGAGATGCCGTGGAGCGTCAGTGGACGCTCAGCGGCTCCATGTCGTTCTGGCGGATCATGGCGAAGGCCACATCGCGTTCCGGCAAAACGGTCAGCGGCGTGCCGTCGGCGGCATGCACCGAGAAGGCGGAGGCGCCGTTGACGGTCACGGGGCGGACATAGGCGACGTGGTCGACCCCGAAGGCGGCAAAATCCTGCGGCGACAGGTGGCGCAGGATTGCCGCCGCTTCGTGCAGGGTGGCCGTCTTGGTGGTGCTCGGCGTGTTCATGATGCTGTCCCTTCGGACGGAACGGAAAAAGGAGAAGTGTGGCCGGCCTTCCGACCGGTCAGCCTTCAGATCGGTCAGCCTTCAGATCGGTCTGGCGCGACGTCGATGGTCTGCGGTCCCGCGGTACCGGTGGCGGACTGGCTGGGCTGTTCGATCTTGATGGTGCGGACCTTGGGCTCCGGCAGCGGGCGCTTCAGGTCGATGTTGAGCAACCCGTTGTCGAGCGAGGCGCCGACCACCTCGATCCCCTCGGCCAGGACGAAGCTGCGCTGGAACTGGCGCGCGGCGATGCCCCGGTGCAGGTAGATGCGCGACCGGTCGTCGGTCTGGCGGCCGCGGATGACGAGCTGGTTGTCCTCGATCTGCACCGACAGGTCTTCGGAGGTGAAGCCGGCTACGGCGAGTGTGATGCGCAGCCCTGCATCCCCGATCTGTTCGATGTTGTAGGGCGGGTAACCTTCGGCGGAATTCTTGGCGATGCGGTCAAGCGTGCGCTCGAACTGGTCGAATCCCAGGAGCAGCGGGCTGTTGAAGAGCGACAGGCGGGTGTTCACGGGGCATCCTCCTCGAGACGCGAGCGAGTTGCGCATTGGGCCCGTTTCCGGCGCCCGTTGGCGGGGCGGCCCGATCGGACGTCGGCGCCGCCACGACATAGATTGGGGTAGGCCGGTCGGCGGTCAAGGTTCGGCGTTGCGGCAAAGCGCCATGGCGCGCGCTCGGCCGCAGCCCGGGCGCTTGCCGCTCAGCGGCGGGAGATCACCAATCGGCGGATGAACACGTCCGGTGTCCGCGACCGTCAAACCCGGCAGATCAATGCGTTGGCATTGATCGAGAGGGGGATACGGACGACGCCTTCAGACGCCGGCCGTATCAGACCAGCGGATTCGGGGCCGGGGCGGTGAAGACGAAGCGGCGGCTGGACCAATAGTTCCAGGCGAAGGTCACGGCGGTGGCGACGATCTTGGCGGCGAGCGGCGGCACCGCCGGCACGAGCAGCCCCACCACGAGGCTGGACAGGGCGAGCCCGACGAGGTTGAGCGCCACGAACACCGGCAGGCGCCGCGCCAGGGGGGCGTCGTCGCGGTGGACGCGGAAGGTGAAGCTGCGGTTCAGCAGGAAGCTCGACAGCACGCCGACGCCATAGCCGCAGGCGTTGGCCAGCAGCACCGGGGTGCCGGGCACCGCCATCAGGGCCAGGAACACCGCGAAGTCGATGACGGTGTTCAGCAATCCCACCAGCGCGAAGCGGATCGCCGTCCAGGGGATCGCCACCGGACGGCCCATCACTTGGCCTCGATCCGCGAGAAGGCGCCGGCCGCGGCGGCGATGCCGGTGCCCAGGGCGCTGACAGCCGGGGCGGGGGCCGGCGTGTCGGCCGAAGCAGGGGAGGCGATCACCTCGGCGGGAACCGGGGCGGCCATGGGATGGCGGGCGATGCTGTCCACGATGAACAGCGGCCGGTGCTTGGTCTCCATGTAGAGCCGCCCGAGATACTCGCCCAGCACGCCCAGGATCAGCAGCTGCGTGCTGCCCAGCACCAGCGTGACGACCATGACGCTGGTCCAGCCCGGCACCGTTTCGTGCCGCGCCCAGCTGAACAGCGCGTAGCCCAGCGCCGCCACGGCGCACAGCGCGAAGAAGAAGCCGATGTAGGAGGCGGCGCGCAGCGGCTTGATGGAAAAGCTGGTGATGGCGTCCACCGCGAAGCGGACCATCTTGCTGAGCGGGTACTTGGTGGTGCCGGTCACGCGGGCCTGCCGGTCGTAGGGCAGGGGCTCCTGCTTCAGGCCGATCCAGCTGACCATGCCGCGGATGAAGCGGTGCTGCTCCGGCATGGCGTTCAGCACTTCCAGCGCGCGGCGGCTCATCAGCCGGAAGTCGCCGGTGTCCTTGGGAATCTCGATGTCCACGAGCCGGTCGAGCAGCCGGTAGAACAGCGCCGCGGTGCCCTTCTTGAACCAGGTCTCGCCGTCGCGGGCGGTGCGCGTGCCGTAGACCACGTCGGCGCCCGCGTCCATCCGGGCCATCATGGTGCCCAGAAGCTCCGGCGGGTCCTGGAGGTCGGCGTCGATGATCAGGATCCGCTCGCCCCGGCAGACGTGCAGGCCGGCGGTCAGCGCCAGCTGGTGCCCATGGTTGCGCGACAGGCGGACCCCCGTGACCGCCGGATCGGCCCGCACCAGGGCGGCGATGCGGGTCCATGTCTCGTCGCGCGATCCGTCATCCACCAGGATCAGCTCGTAGTCCGGCCCGACCTCGGCCCGGCAGGCCGCGCTGACGCGCCGGTGCAGTTCACCGACTCCGTCGGCCTCGTTGTAGCAGGGAACCACGACGGACAGTCGCGGGCCCCCGGCAACGGCGTGCTGCATGTCCTTCTCCCGTCGAGCCCCCGGCGGACCAGGGGCGCATCGTCTGGACGACGCCGGCGCGGTAACGCCGGCATACCGTCTTCGCAACGGGGTTTCCGGCCCTTTTGCCACGGCAGAATTCCGGATTACTCCGGTCATGAGACGGCCCCCGCCCGGTCCGGCAGGGTGAATCGTTCGCCCTGCGGAGGCGCATCGGCCGTTCCGACGATCCGGAATGCGATGGAGGCACCCCGTCGGGGAATGCCGGCGCATGCGGCATGACCCTTGCGTAAGCCCCCGTCGGAGCGGGTGCGGACGGCGTCCGCGGACATGCCGTCGCCATGCCGGCACTGGTCCGGCACTGGTCCGGCTTGGGCGCGGAGACCGCGCGCGGTTTGCGAAATGCAATGCAAGATGCAGACGGCCACGTGCGTTCGTATCCGCAGATTGCGAAGGGGCGGCGGGTCCGCCGTTGGGTATGATGAGCATTCTGACGACGGAGTTCCTGATCGATCTGGCGCAGAGCATCGGCCTGTTCGCCGTGGTCGTGCTGGTCTTCCTGCACATCCGCGCGCGGGCTCCGTCGTTGCCGCCGCCCCTGGCCCAGGCGGTTCTGGGCCTGCTGTTCGGCGGTGCGGCGGTGCTCGGCATGTTCGATCCCATGCGGGTCGCGCCGGGCGTGTTCATCGACGCGCGCAACGTGATGATGGCTCTGGCCGGCCCCTTCTCCGGGCCGGTCGGCGGCCTGACCGCGGCGCTGGTCGCCGGCGGTTACCGCCTGTCGCTGGGTGGCGCCGGAGCGGTCGCCGGGGTCGTGTCCCTGTCGGCGGCGGCGCTGCTGGGCATTGCCTTCCACCAGATCGCGCGCCGTCGCGGCGGCTTCGGCAGCGGCCACCTGCTGGCGCTGGCCGTGCTGGCGACGGCGGCGGCGCCGTTCAGCTTCGCCCTGCTGCCGCCCGACGCCGCGCGGCAGACGCTGGCGACGGCGCTGGTCCCCCTGTCGCTGGGGAATTTCCTCGGCACGCTGATTCTCGGCACCTTCCTGCGCAAGGAGCAGCATCGCCAGGAACTGGCGCGGACGCTGGCCGAAACCCAGCGCCACTTCGCCGCCACCGCCGCCAACGTGCCGGGCGGGGTGTACCAGCGGGTGCTGTCCCCGGACGGTCGGCTGTCCTTTCCCTATTGCAGCCCCGGCTTCTTCCAGATCATGGGCCTGCCGGAGGCCGAGGCCGTCACGCTCGCCACGCTCAAATCCATCACCAGCCCCGCCGACCACGCGGCGCTGGCGGCCTCCATCCGCGCCTCGGCCGCGACGATGACGCCCTGGGCGCACGAGTTTCGCGTTACCCGCGCCAACGATGGGGCCGAGCGCTGGATCCGCGCGAACAGCCGCGTCACCCGGCGCGAGAACGGGGACATCGTGTGGGACGGCATCATCTTCGACGTCACCGAGGCCAAGCGCAACGAACAGGCGCTGATCGAGGCGCGGATCGAGGCCGAGGTGGCCAACCGCGCGAAGGCCGAATTCCTGGCGACCATGAGCCACGAGATCCGCACCCCGCTGAACGGCATCCTGGGCTTCACCCAGCTTCTTCTGGACAGCGACCTGACGCCGGTGCAGCGCCGGCAGGCGACGCATGTGCGCGACGCCGGGCGGTCGCTGCTGACCGTGATCGACGACGTGCTCGACTTTTCCCGCATCGAGGCCGGCCGGCTGGCCCTGCGCCCCGCCGACTTCGCCATCCGCGACCTGATCGCCGGCTGCGAGGCGGTGGTGCGGCTGGATGCGGAGGCCAAGGGGCTGGCGCTCTACACCTCCGTGGCGGCGGACGTGCCGGCCTGGCTGCACGGCGATCCGGACCGGCTGCGGCAGGTGGTGCTGAACCTGCTCGGCAACGCCGTGAAGTTCACCGAGCATGGCAGCGTCGCCCTGTCCGTCGCCCTCTCCGATGCGAAGGCGGCCGATTCGAAAGCGGGCGATAAACCCCGCCTGACGGTCAGCGTGGTGGACACCGGCATGGGCATCCCGGAGTCGCGGCAAGAGCTGCTGTTCCGGCGGTTCAGCCAGATCGACCGGTCGCGCGGCGGCACCGGCCTCGGCCTTGCCATCAGCCGCAGGCTGGTCGAGCTGATGGGCGGCGAGATCGGGGTGCAGAGCCGGCCGGGCATCGGGTCCACCTTCTGGTTCACCCTGACGCTGCCGGTGGCGGCGCCCCCCGCCGGCCACCCGGCGCCGTGCGCGCCGGAACTGATGGTGCCGCGGCGGTCCGCCCGCATCCTGCTGGCCGAGGATCTGCCCATGAACCGCGAACTGGCGCTCGCCATGCTGCGCGCCGTCGGCCATCGGGTTGACACGGCGGAAAACGGGCAGGAGGCGGTCGAGGCGGTTGCCCGCGGCGGTTACGACCTCGTGCTGATGGACGTGCAGATGCCGGTGATGGACGGGCTGGCCGCGACGGAGGCGATCCGCGCGCTGCCGCCCCCCGGCGGGCGCGTTCCCATCCTGGCGATGAGCGCCGGCGCCCTGCCGGCGGAGGTGGCGCGCTGCCTTGCGGCCGGCATGGACGGCCATGTCGCCAAGCCCATCGACCGCGCCGGCCTGCTGGACGCCATCGAGCGCGCCCTGCCGAGGGAGACGGCGCTTCCCCTGCCGCGTCCGGCACCCCGCCCGTCGACTGGACGCGGCACGCTCGCCGAGCCGCCGCCGGCGCAGCCGCGGTTCGACGAATCGGTGCTCCGCGCCATGGCCCGCGAGATGGGAGAGGCGCGCTGCGCCCAGCTGGTCGGTGACTTTCTTGAGGAACTGCCGGACCGGATGGAGCGCCTGCGGTCCGCCGGGAACGATGCCGACCGCGCGGCGTTCGAAGCGCACGCGCTGATCTCGCTCGCCGCCAACCTGGGCCTGACCGAGCTGTCC
>JAEZPL010000191.1 GCA_023413605.1 Pseudomonadota bacterium | reverse complement strand
GCACCACCCCCACCGCCCTGATCCCCAACGCCAAGCGGGTGGATTCCCAGCGCCTGCTGTCGGTCGTCGCCATTCCCATCGCGGCGGCCATCGCGATGGCGACGGCGGTTGCCGCCACAGGCGGGTTTACCGATCCCATCGCCGAGGCCGGGGGCTCCGTGGCCTTCCTTCTGGGCTTCGTGAAGTTCTGCTATCTCGCCGTGTCCATGGCCCACCTGTCCGGCGCCATCGCCGAACGCACCACCGGTGGCCTGCCCGCCGGCCTGTGGCTGGACGAGGCCGACCAGCCGGAGCCGCTGACCAAGGAAACATTCTGGCACGCCTTCCCCAACCATCTGGACGGCGCCGCCATCGCCGGCTGCATCACGATGCTCTGCTTCCTGCTGACGTAAGCGACCGGCGTCCGGACAGCGCGGAGTCCTCGACACGGATGCGGTGCAGGGTCAGCGGCACGTTCAGGGCCGTCGCCAGCACCGCGATCCACCATTCCCCGAACACCAGGGGCAGCACCGCCAGTTCCCCCGCCACCACCAGATAGTTGGGATGGCGCACCCAGCGGAACGGCCCCCCGCGAACCAACGGCGCATCCGCCAGCGTGACGATCCGAGTGGTCCAGAAGCGGCCGAGCGTGGCGATCACCCAGACCCGCCCGGCCTGCAACAGGATGAACAGGGCCAGCAGCCAGACGTTCACCGGCGCGTCGGCCGGCGTCGCGATGAACAGCAAAGCCAACCACCCGGCGTGCAGCGCGACGAACAGCGGGTAATGGGCCGCCCCCACCTCCCGCGCGCCCTCGGCCAGCAGCCGGCGCGTGTTCCGCCGGGCGAGCACCAGCTCCGCCAGTCGCTGCGCCACCACCAGCAGAATGATGACCTGCGGCCAGCCCACGCCTAAAGCTCCACCAGCGCGAGGGCGGCGGTGAAGCCGGGGCCGAGCGCGCTCATCAGGTGGAGTCCGCGCTGCCCGGCGGCCATGCGGCGCTCCAGCACGAACATCACGCTCGCCGCCGACATGTTCCCGCAGGCGCGCAGCACCGCCCAGGCGTCGGCCAGCCCCTCGGACACCGGGGCGAACACCTCCTCCAGCGCGAGCAGAACCTTGGCGCCGCCCGGGTGGCAGACCAGCCCGGCGAGGTCGGCGCGCGTCATCCCCTGCCTGTCCAGGAAGGTTTCCAGCACTGGGCCGAGGCGGGTGCGGATCAACTCCGGAATGTCCTGGCTGAAGACGACACCGAAGCCGTCGTCCTCCACCCGCCAACCCATCACGTCGCGCGTGGTGGGCCAAGTGTGCTCGGCGCTCGCCAGCAGGCGCGGCCCGACCGCGCCATCAGCCTCCGCGCGCAGGAGTGCCGCAGCGGCGCCGTCGGCGAACAGGGCGCTGGCGACGACGTTGGTCGGCGTCGCCTCGCCCGTGCGGCAGGCCAGCGTGCACAGCTCCACCACCAGGAACAGCACGTTCCGCCCCGGCATGGCCTGCGCCATCTGCCCGGCGCGTGCCAGCCCCAGCACGCCGCCGGCACAGCCGAGCCCGAACAGCGGCAGCCGGATCGTGTCGGGGCGGAATCCCATGCGCTCCAACAGCAGCGCCTCCAGGCTGGGCGTGGCGATGCCGGTGGTGGAGGCGCAGACGATGGCATCCACATCGGCAGGCTTCAGACCCGCCTGGGCCAGGGCCTTGCCAGCCACCTCTTCCAACAGGGCGAGCGCGCCCTCGCGGAAGGCCGCCGTGCGCTCCGGCCAGCCGCGCGGCTGCGTGTACCACTCCATCGGCATCACGGCGTGGCGCGTCTCGATGCCGGTGTTGGCGAAGACCGGCGCCAGCCGGTCGAAATCGCGCATGCGAGGCCCGAAGACGGCCCGCGCGGCGGCCAGCGTGTCGTTCTGGTCGAGTCGATGCGGCGGCAGCGCCGTGGCGACCGACAGGATTCGGGGGCGGTTGTCCATCATCATGGATGTGATGCGCCGGCCGCCGGCCGCCACTCATCCGGAGGGAGTTCCATCCGATGCGCCACGCTGACGCTTGTATGCGCCCGTCCCCAACGTAGTGGATTGAGATTGGCACGGATCCTGTATCACTATGGTGCCAAGGCTATGGCGCCAAAGAAGATTTCGGGGGTGGAGCGTGGACGGGAACGAACAGGAAAGCCAACTCTCGGCCGATGGAGCCACCGCACCGCGCCCGCCGCGGCGCGAAGGAATCGGGCTGATGGCGCGGCTGCGTGCCTATTTCCTGGCCGGCGTGCTGGTCACGGCGCCGATCGCGGTGACGATCTACATCGGCTGGTGGTTCCTGTCCTTCATCGACGGGCACATCCGCCCGCTGATCCCGTCCGCCTACAATCCGGAAAACTACCTGCCCTTCTCCATCCCCGGCATCGGCGTGGTGACGCTGATCGTGGCGCTGACGCTGATCGGCGCCTTCGCCGCCGGCTATGTCGGGCGTCTCGTGGTGCGCATGGGCGAGGGCGCGGTGGAGCGGATGCCGATCGTGCGCTCCATTTACGGCGCGGTGAAGCAGATCGTGGAGACGGTTGTCGCGAAGAAGTCCAACGCCTTCCGCGAGGTGGTGCTGGTGGAATACCCGCGCCAGGGCGTCTGGTCGCTCGGCTTCATCACCGGCGCCGCCCACCCCGAGGTGCAGCGGGTGAGCGCCCAGGACATGGTCAACGTCTTCATCCCCTGCGCCCCGCCCACCGCCGGCTATCTGCTGATGGTGCCGAAGCGCGACGTGACCGTGCTGGACATGACCGTGGAGGACGGCCTGAAGCTCGTCATGTCCGGCGGCATCGTCAGCCCGCCCGACCGCAAGTCGCGCGAGGTGAAAAGCGCGGTCGTTCAGGAGAAGGTCGGGGCTTAATGATATAGGCTCTGGGCGCTTTTCTTTGCTAGAAAACTATACGACGCAGAATTTGCCAAATACCAGAAATCATCTGTCTCCAGGCAAGATAAAAATACAGCGCAGCAACCAATAATGGAAACGCCAGGGTGAGCATCGAAACGCGCATTTTTGCCGAATTATGCAAATTTTTAACCAATCCCGATGCTTCTCCAATTTGGCAATTTATGGTGGAAATAAAATCTTTTGCTGCGACAATGGTATTCACTGTAAATCCACCCGGCTCGTCACGTATTTTATCTTCCCAGTCTTGAATGGCTTTCCTAAGATGAGATAATGATTTCTCACTTTCCTCAATTAGATTTTTCATAGTACTAACCTTCCAATCACGCAACTCATCGATTGCCCACCATAAAAACGAAAAAAAGAGATAGAAGATCACAAGACCAATGATACCATGGGTCAGTTCCAATCCGAGATGACCACTATACATCCCAAAAAAATTTATCCTTCCGCCCTCAAAATTAGATACATCGACAAGAATACCAAAACAGGAAACGGCCAAAAGATTCCTTTTTAATTTCAGCGTATAATCGCTGAATGGGTTGACGTTGCTTGCCTTTTCGCGCGATTTTCTTTTTTCGTAAACCTCTTCAGCGATTTTAGCGATATCATTTCTGGTTGGACCGGGTCCAAACATATAATTCTCCTCTGCAAAAACAGTGCTTCTTCCACCAACTTTAGCCTGACCGCAACGTCTTCGCCGCGGCGTCGCACTCGAACAGGTACAGCAGCGTGCGCAAGGCCTGACCGCGCGGGCTGGACAGGTCCGGGTCGCGGTCCACGATCAGCTTCGCATCGTCGCGGGCCGCGGCCAGGAGATCGCCATGCACCGCCAAATCCGCCATGCGGAACTCCGGCAGGCCGGACTGGCGCGTGCCCAGCACCTCGCCGGCGCCGCGCAGGCGCAGATCCTCTTCGGCGATGACGAAGCCATCCTCGGTGTCACGCATGGTCTTCAGGCGGGCGCGGGCGGTTTCCGTCAGCTGCGGGTCGAACAGCAGCAGGCAGGTGGAAGGCTTGTCGCCCCGCCCCACCCGGCCGCGCAGCTGGTGGAGCTGGGCGAGGCCGAAGCGCTCCGCGTGCTCGATGACCATCACGGTGGCCTCGGGCACGTTCACGCCGACCTCGATGACCGTCGTGGCGACCAGCACGTCCAGATCGCCCGCCGAGAAGGCGGCCATCACCGCGTCCTTGTCCGGCCCGCGCATTTTGCCGTGCACCAGCCCGACCCGGTCGCCGAAGGTGGCGCGCAGGAAGGCCTGCCGCTCCGTCACGGCGGCAAGGTCGGTCTGCTCCGACTCCTCGACCAGCGGACAGACCCAATAGGCGCGCGCCCCATCCTGCACCTTGCGGTGGATTCCGTGGACGACCTCTTCCAGACGGTCGGCGGCGATGGTCACGGTCTGGATCGGCTTGCGCCCGGCCGGCTTTTCGGTCAGGCGGGACACGTCCATGTCGCCATAGGCGGTCAGCGTCAGCGTGCGCGGGATCGGCGTCGCGGTCATCACCAGCACATCCACCGCCCGCCCCTTGGCCGACAGTTGGAGCCGCTGGTGCACGCCGAAGCGGTGCTGCTCGTCGATCACGGCCAGCGCCAGATCCTTGAAGGCCACATCCTCCTGGAAAATGGCGTGGGTGCCGACCAGCAGGGGCAGTTCGCCCGACGCCAGCCGGTCGAGCACCGCCTGCCGAGCCTTGCCCTTGTCGCGCCCGGTCAGCAGGGCGATGTCCACCCCCGCCGCCCTGCACAGTGGTGCCAGGCTTTCCGCGTGCTGGCGGGCCAGGATTTCGGTCGGCGCCATCAGGGCGGCCTGGGCACCGGCCTCCACAGCGTTGAGCATCGCCATCAGCGCGACGACGGTCTTGCCGCTGCCGACGTCGCCCTGCAGCAGCCGCAGCATGCGCCGCTCCGCGGCCATGTCGGCATAGATGTCCTCCAGCGATGCCGCCTGCGATCCCGTCAGCGAGAATGGAAGCGCCGCCAGCGCGGCACGACGCAGGCCGCCGTCGCCCTGCGTCACCCGCCCAGCCAACCGCCGCTGGCTGGCCCGCACCAGCATCAGCGCCAACTGGTTCGCCAGCAGTTCGTCATAGGCGAGGCGGCAGCGGATCGGAGCGGTGGCGGCAAGGTCGCCCTCGTCCTCCGGCGTGTGGGCGCGGGTCAATGCCTCGGCCCAGCCCGGCCACTGCCGACGGGCCAGCCAAGCCGGATCCTGCCATTCGTCCAGCTGGGGAATATCGCCGAGAGCGGCGCGCACCGCCTTGCGCAGGGTCTTCGCCGGCAGGCCGGCGGTCATGGGATAGACCGGCTCCACCAGTTCCAGGTCTTCCTTCGAATCGACCGGGACCACGGCATCGGGGTGGGTTATCTGGGCAGTGTCGTTGAACCACTCCACCTTGCCGGAAGCCACCATGGTGGTTCCCGCCGGGATCTGCTTCGACAGCCAATCGCCGCGGACGTGGAAATACACCAGTTCCAGAACGCCGGTCTCGTCGGTGCAGCGGATCTTGTAGGGGTGGCGCGGGTTGACCGGCGGCGCGTGCGAATCGATGCGCACCGTCAGGGTGGCGATGCGGCCGTGCGGCGCCTGCGCGATCTTCGGCGAGAAGCGTCGGTCGACCACCCCGCAGGGCAGATGCCAGAGCAGATCGACCACATGGGCGCCGGCCAGCTTCTCCACCAGCTTGCCCAGACGGGGGCCGAGGCCGGGGAGTGCCGTGACCGGTTTGAACAGGGGAAACAGGATGGCGGGACGCACGGGCGGGACGCTATCGGGAAAGCCTTGGACGGCCTTCAGAAAGCCGCTTGAGCGCGGCGGCGTCAAGGCCGCTGGACGCAATCGGAGGAAAGGAGAACAGGGGAAGGAAGGAACGG
>JAEZPL010000157.1 GCA_023413605.1 Pseudomonadota bacterium | reverse complement strand
CGGGAGGTCTGGATCAGGCGGTTCTCGTCGTGATGCACGGCGTGCTGCCGGATCAGGGTGCGCTCGTCGTGCTCGCGGAAGGTTTCCACCGTGTGGCGGGCGTCGTCCGGCGCGACGCCCAGCGCCTCCAGCACGTTGCCGGTCAGGCGCAGGCTCGAATCGTAGGTCTCGCGCACGAAGTTCCGCACGCCGCGGTCCATCAGGAAATGCGCGTGGCGGCGGTTGCGGGCGCGGGCGTGGATGATCAGGTGCGGGAAGTGGCGCTTGGCCAACTCCACCACGCGCAGCGACTGCTCCATGTCCTCCAGGGCGACGACCAGGACCTTGGCGTGCTCCGCCCCTGCGGCGCGCAGAAGGTCTTCCCGCGTCGGGTCGCCGTAATAGACCTTGTTGCCGACTCGGCGCACGAAATCCACTTGGGCCGCGCTCTGCTCCAGCGCCGTGAAGGGGATGCCGCGCAGGCGCAGGATGCGGCCGACGATCTGCCCGACCCGCCCGAAACCGGCGATGATGACCGGCGGCTCCCCTTCCACGTCGATGGTGTCGAAGGGGCGCGCGGGCTTCGTGATCAGCCGTGGGGCGACCCAGCGTTCCTCCGCGGCGAAGAGGAAGGGGGTGGCGATCATCGACAGGGTGACCACCAGCATGGCGGCGGCCGACTGCTCCGCCGTCATGGCGCCGACGGCGACGGCCAGCCCGAACAGCACGAATCCGAACTCGCCGCCCTGGCTCAGCACCGTCGCCATCCGGCCGGAGCCGCCGGGTTGCATGCCGGAAACGCGCGCCAGCCCGAACAGCACCGCCGCCTTCAGCGCCATCACTCCCAGCGCCAGCGACAGGAAGCGCAGCGGCTCCGCCATCAGCGCCTTGATGTCCGCCCCCATGCCGACCGACACGAAGAAGAAGCCGAGCAGCAGCCCCTCGAACGGGGCGATGTCCGCCTGAACCTCGTGCCGGTATTCGGAGTCGGACAGCAGCACGCCGGCCATGAAGGCGCCCAACGACATGGACAGCCCGGCCCAGTCGGCCAGCGCGGCCGTGCCCAGCACGATCAGCAGCGCGGTGGCGGTGAAGATCTCCGGCGTCTTGGCGGCGTCCACCGCGCGGAAGACCGGGCGCAGCAGGTAACGGCCGCCGACCAGGATCGCCGCGACCACCGCCGCGGCCTTCAGCACGGCCAGCCACGCGTTTCCGGTGTCCGGCAACGCCCCGCCGCTGCCCAGCAGCGGCAGCAGCGCCACCGCCGGGATGATGGCGAGATCCTGGAACAGAAGGATGGAAAAGGCGGAACGGCCGGCGTTGGTGGTCAGCAGCTCGCGTTCCGCCAGCATGGGCAGGACCATGGCTGTGGAGGACAGCGACAGCCCGAACCCGATCACCACCGCCGCCGCGAAGGGCAGCCCCAGCAGCATGGCGGCCGCGGCGATCAGAGCCGTCGTCACCACCACCTGGGCGCCGCCGAGCCCCAGCACCGCCTTGCGCATGACCCAGAGCCGGGCCGGACGAAGCTCCAGCCCGATCAGGAACAGCAGCATGATCACGCCGAACTCGGCGACGTGGCTGATGGCGCTGACATTGGTGACGAGCCCCAGCCCGCCGGGGCCGATGACCAGCCCAGCCGCCAGATTGCCGAGCGGCCCGCCGAAGCCGAGGCGTTTCGCCACGGGCACCGCCAGCACGACCCCCGCCAGCAGCACCACCAGAGAAAAAAGGTCCGACATCCGCCCCGCCCCAGCGTTTCCCGTCAACGGGAGTATGGGGGAAGATAGGGCGCAGCGGATGATCGGGAACCGGACGGCCCCTTATGCCCCGGCCTTCGCTTCGGCCTCATGCTTCGGCATGAAGGGGCCCGTCCTTCGCATGGTCACTGCACGACGATGCGCGGCGCGGCGCGGCTCGGGCCCTGGTTGCCGGCGATCTTCTCCCAGACGCGCCGGGCGATGCCGCGATAGGCCTTGGCGTGTTCCGATTCGGGCTGCGACACGACGATGGGCTGGCCCTGGTCGGACGTCTCGCGGATCTCGATGTGCAGCGGGATCTCGCCCAGGAACTCCATCCCCAGGTCGTCGGCTTCCTTGCGGGCGCCGCCGTGGCTGAAGATGTCGGTGCGGTGGCCGCAGTTGGGGCAGCAGAAATAGCTCATGTTCTCGATGATGCCGAGGACGGGGACGTCCACGCGGCGGAACATGTTCAGCCCCTTGCGCGCGTCGAGCAGCGCGATGTCCTGCGGGGTGGAGACGATGATCGCCCCGGCCAGCGGCACCTGCTGCGCCATGGTCAGCTGGGCGTCGCCGGTGCCCGGCGGCATGTCCACCACCAGCACGTCGAGTTCGCCCCAGTTGACGTCGCGCAGCATCTGCTGGAGCGCGCTCATCACCATCGGCCCGCGCCAGATCATCGGCGTGTCCTCGGCGACCAGGAAGCCCATCGACATCACCTTGATGCCGTAGTTCTCCATCGGCTCCAGCGTGCGGCCGTCGTGGCTGTTCGGACGGCCGGAGATGCCCATCATGCGCGGCATGGACGGGCCGTAGATGTCGGCGTCCAGAAGCCCGACCTTCAGCCCGTTCGCCGCCATGGCGAGCGCCAGGTTGCTGGCCGTTGTGGATTTGCCGACGCCGCCCTTGCCGCTTGCCACGGCGACGATCGCCTTCACGCCGGGGACGAGCGGCTTCTGCTCCTGCGGCTGGCCGTGGACGTGGCCGTGCCCGCCGTGGCTGTGGCCCCCGTGGCTGTGGCCGTGACCCTGCTGCGGGGCGGCCTGCGCCGCGCCGCCGGCGCGGTGCGCCGTCAGGACCGCGGTGACCGACAGCACGCCCGGCAGCGCTTCCACCGCCTTCTCGGCGGCGTGGCGCAGCGGCTCGGCCTGTGCGCCGCGCTTGGGGTCCACCTCGATGGAAAAGGCGACGTTGCCGTCGCGGACGACGAGACCGGACAACATGCCGAGGCTGACGATGTCCTTGCCCCGTTCCGGATCGATTACGGTCCTCAAGGTATCAAGGACTTGAGCTTCGCTGACCTGCGCCATGGTTGAAAACTCCGCTGCCTTCCCGATATTGGCGGATATCCGTCGGTGAAATGCCTCCCCGAAGGGAGAGGCACTATAGGACCGCCGGGCAATAATGGTAAAGGGACCGAACAAGCCGGCAACGCTATAACCGGCCACGGGACCAGACCAGGACCGCCCGGCCAAAAAAGCTGAGTGAGCGCGAAGGGGAACGAACGGAATGCCTTGGACCAATCAGGGTGGTGG
>JAEZPL010000150.1 GCA_023413605.1 Pseudomonadota bacterium | reverse complement strand
GTTCACGACGCGCTTCAGTTGCGCGAGCTGTTCTGGTGTCGGCGGCTGGGCCACGATCGCGCTCCCCGGGATCATGCGCTTGCGTGATATTGATAAACTACCACTTGCAAAAACGCGGTTAAGGCCGGCGGTTTGTCGCAGCCGGCACCACGAGATTCGTGCAGTGATACGGCCGGCGCATGAAGGCTTCCATGATCGGCCGGCCGCATCACCCTTTCGCACATAGCTGCGCCATGTGCTGCCGGGTTTGAACCGAAGGCGTTTGATGGAAGCCATCAAACGCCTTCGGTATGATACGTGCGATGCCCCGTTCCGGATTTCCGGCTCCACCCCCGCGTTCGGGCGGGGAGGGTCTCCGGACGGAGAAAATCTCATCCGCGAAAAATTTCTCTTGAGCGGGGGCGTCGGCGCGGCTATATCAGCGCTCCCGCGTCACCCCAAGAGACGCGGGGTGAGAGCAAAAGACGCGCTTGTGGCGGAACTGGTAGACGCGCTAGGTTCAGGTCCTAGTGGCTGAAAGGCCGTGGGGGTTCGACTCCCTCCAAGCGCACCATCATCCTCGGCCTCGGCTGGGATGGTGTCTGTGAGAGCAACGTGGGGCCATAGCTCAGCTGGGAGAGCGCTACAATGGCATTGTAGAGGTCAGGAGTTCGATCCTCCTTGGCTCCACCATCTCACTCTCTAGGTTTTGCGGTCCTGATGGACCTGTGCGATGCGGTCGTGGCGGAATTGGTAGACGCGCAGCGTTGAGGTCGCTGTGGCAGAAATGCTGTGGAAGTTCGAGTCTTCTCGACCGCACCATCTCCGAAGAAGATCAGGGGCCTTTCGGCCCCTTTTTCTTTGCCCGGATTTCCTCGCCGGGTGTCTCCTTCCCCCCGGATCACTCTTCCTGCATCCAGCGCCCTTCGGTCCGGCAGGCGCGCAGGGGCACACCGGCGTCGCGGCCGGCGGGAGTCGTCACCACGTGGGTGAAGGCGAAGCACAGGCGGTTGCGCGCCTTGGGGTCCTCGACGCGGCTGGTTACGGTGATCTCGCCGTAGCGCGTGCCGTCGCCGGATTGCCAGGGCCGGGCGGTGTTGGGCGCGCCCAGCGCGTTCAGGAAGGCCGCGGCGACCAGCGGCTGGTCGTCGGGCAGCATGCGCAGGCGGGTCGCGTTGCTCCAGCCCGGCCCGATCAGCAGGTCCGGTGTCTGCGTGTTGACCGTGACGCGGTCCGCGGCGATGGCGACGGCGAGGTCGAGCGGGTCCGCGATGTCCGTGTCGGTCAGGGTGGACAGGCTGGCGAGCCCGGCCTTGGTCGCGTCGCCCATCTTGCCGTCGATGGCCCCGTCATAGCGGCCAAGGCGCGCCAGCGCGCGCTGGGCGGCCATGATGCGCTCGGACGCGGACGGGATGTGTGGGGCCGGCAGGGGCGCCTGCCCGCCGGCGATGGCCTCCAGGTCCAGCGAGTGATGGATGCGGTTCGCCGCCGGTCCGCCGTTCCAGGCGGTCAGCAGGGCGAGGTGCAGCGCGGCGGCGGCGCCCAGCACCATCGCGGGCCAGGGGCCTTGCGGAATCGTGCGGACCACACCCCCGAAGGCGGCGTCCATCGCCCAGCGCAGCAGCCCCCCGACCAGCGTCCACAGCCCCAGCCCGGCCAGCACCGGCACGCCGATGTCCCAGGCGAGGCGCAGCGGAAACGGCGCTGGCTGTTCCGCCGTCGCGCCGGTCAGCCACGCCGGCACGTCCACGCCGGCCACCAGCAGCATGACGAGGGCGAGCGGCACCGCCCCGGCCATCCAGGTGCGCGACACGGCGATGCGGCCGGTCGCGGCGAAGTGGCGTTGCAGGGCAGCGGCGACCTCGGCCACGAAGGCGTGGCTGACGCAGCCCTCGTGGGCGGCGACGATGGCCTCCACGTCGGGTTCGCGGCCCGCGCGCACGGCGTCCGCCACCGCCTTGGTCAGGCGGAAGGCACTCGCGGTCGCGAAGGCGTCCGGTCCGGCCTCCGCCTGGATGCGCGCCAGCACGGGCGCCAGCGCATGGTCGAGGAAGGCCGGCATGGCCGGCACCGCCGCACCCGGTCCCACGGTCTCCACCGCGAACGGCACGCCGTCGCAGACGCAGGACAGGGTGATCACCGGCACGATGCCGCTCTGTTCGTACAGAAGCTGCGTCCCGGAATGGCGGACCGTCTGCGGTTCGGGAACGGCCACCTCCGCGAAGCGGTCGAAGCCGACCGCTTCCAGGACCTGCCCCACGCACGCCGGGGCGTCGGGCGGCACGAGGAAGCCGCGTTCGGGGCGGGCCGTCAGATGCGGGTGGTGGATGTGGGTGAACTGCCCGATTCCGCGGCAGTCCTCGCAGGACACGACGCCGGCCCCGGTGCACACCGCGCAGCGGACCACGCCGCGCCCGCCGCAGGCCTCGCAGGACGCGGCATCGCCTCCACCGTGATCGCACTTCGCCTTGCCGCCGCGGCAGCCCGGCCCGGTGCAGCCGCGCACGCCGCCGCCGGTGCAGCGCTTGCACACCTCGTGCAGGTAGTAAGGGCCGCGCAGGGAGGGCAGGGCGGGGAGCTCGTCGCCTTCCCGGAAGGCGGTTTCCGGCGACCCGATCAGCGTGGCAAGGCGGTGGGCGGCTTCCAGCGAGGCGGCCTCGGCGTCCAGGTCGCGCGCCAGCGCCGCGTGCAGTTCGGCGGTGTTCCGGCAATAGATCGCGGACCGGAGCATCTCGGCCCCGGCGCGGATTTCCACCTCGGTCGTCCAATCGATGGTGAGGGTCAGCAGAGTGCCGACCGTCACGTTGCGCCGCGTCGCGTTCTGCAGAGACACGCCGTCGGGCGACCGCGCGTTGCCCTCCGCCGCGCGGCGCAGGCGCAGGATCGTTTCCACATGCGCGGCGGGGAGCGAATCCCCGAAGGGACCTGGGTCGGAGCCGCCGGGGCCGGATCCTTCGGGGGCAGGGCCGTCAGGGTTGGAGCCGCCAGGGCTGGAACCGCCAAGGCTGGAACCGATGTCGAGACGGTCGGGATCGAGGCAGTCGGGCATGGGAAGATCACGTTTGCGAACAGCGGCGCCGGCAGGAACGCCGCGGACGCAGAGAAGCAACCGTCAACGTGGGGTCGGCAAAAGCAACGGTCAAGCTGCGGCGTGGGAGGTTGGCTTTTCGTCCGCGTCGGCGTCCGGTCCGGCGTCGTCCTTGCCCGCGGCCTCGTCGCCCTCCGAATCCGTCGCGCCCTCGTCAATTTCACTTGGCCCCGTGGACCCTTTGGGCGGCGGTTCCGGGGCGTCCGGCGGCGACGGCTCGGGCGAGAGCGGCGCGGTGCGGACCCAGACGCGGCCCTGCAGGACGAAGCCGTTCTCCCGGAACCAGGCCCGCTCCGTCTCGTCCGCGGCGCGGAACAGGACGAGGCTCCATTCCTCCACGTCCGCGGCGGCGTTGCCGCCGGCCGGCGTCGCGTAGGGCTGAAGCGAGTAGGGGAAATCGTCACGGGTCATCGGGGATCGCGATGCTGTTGCGGAATCGGGTGGGTACGCGTCGACTCAGTCGTCGCGCCGGGAGGTCTGGGCCGGCGAATTGACCTGTGACTCCTGGTGCCCGGACAAGAATTCGTCCTGTTCGATCACCTCGAAATCAGATTCGGCGGCGTATTTCACAAGTCGGCCGTCGGCCAGACGCACGTCATAGGCCGGAACGCCGGCCAAGGTGCGGGCGACGACCTGGGCTTCCTGGCCCCCAATTCTCACGCGGGTTCCCAATCGCAACATTCCACACCCCCCAAGCTCTTTCCAAAGCTCGTCCCGGAACTCGTCGTAGCCTTGGCAGGCTATGCGTTTGGCAGCGGGCGTGCTGTGTCAAAATCCGGACTGTCCGTATGGGAGGGGCGCACGTCCGGGCGGGGCGACCGGCGTTTTGAACTGTTTATGTCGTGTTTCCTTGATGGAGGCGTGCATGCCTGCGCATCGCGACGATCGCACCGAAAAACCGTCCGTTATCGACCTCGTTACCGATCCCGAGAAGTTCGATCAGTGGCAAAGTCAGCGGGAGCGTGAAGAGGCGACGGATGATCGCAACAAGGATAACAGGGGCGACAGGGATACCGGCGGACGGGATTCCGGCGGCGGCCGGGAAAGCAGCGACCCGCGGGACGGTTCCGGTGACCGCCGGTCCTGAATGGGGTCGGTGACCGCAACCGGGGCTGGCGCAGCCGGGGCGGGAGTGGTCGCCGGTGGTCAGTTCGGTCCGGGGTGGGGGCCGGCCGCCGCGGATTGGGCCTTCTCCAGCGCGGCCAGATAGTCCAGCAACCGTTCCAGCGTCTCCGTGGGCATGCCCACGGACGGGACGCCGTTGCGCTTGGCCGCTTTCAATGCGGTGCGGAGCAGGGTTCGGTCGATGTCGGTCAAACCTGGCATGACGGTGCGCGCGTGGTGCAAAGGCCTTGGTCTACTACCACCAATCCGCGCCGCTGCGCCATGGCCAATCATGAGTAGAGCCGCGCTATGACTTTCGTATGATCGGCGGAGGCGGCCCTCGTCCATTGTAACATCAGGCTGCTGTCACATCGGGGTGACATGACCCGGTGGCAGGGCGCAGGACGCTTCAGTCCTGCGCAAAGACGGGGTAGGAGTCACCCCTGCACGGCAAGCGGCAGCGTCGCCATATGCGGTGCCGAGCCACTCCGGCAGCCCCGTCAACAGTCAATCGGACGTCATGCTTACGCCTTCCACCCTCCGCCGCTTCGGACTTGCGCTGATCGCAGGACTTTTCCTGGCCGGCGCGTTGCCGTCCCCGGCCGTCCTGGCCCAGCCGTCCAAGGCTCCGGTGCAGACGGAGGCGGCCGACTTCAAGGCGCGTCTCGCGAAGTGGCAGGACGTCCTCAACAAGGCCGCGAACCGGATCGCCAACGGCGATCTGGCGAACACGGAATACGAGGCGCTGCGCACCGAACTGTCCAAGGTGCAGCAAGAGGCGCGCGAGACTGGCGGAGCCGCCGTGGCGGCGCGGGAGACGGCGCAGCGCATGATCGACGCGCTGGGACCGCCGCCAACCCAGGGCGCCCCGGCGGAGGAGGCGGGCATCGCCGCCGAGCGCAAGCGCCTGACCCAGTCCATCGCGGAGGTGGAGGGGCGCAACAAGCAGGCGGACCTGATCGTCACGCGCGCCGACATCCTGCTGCGCACCGCCGCCGACCAGCGCATGACCCAGCTGACGGAGCAGATCGTCAAGCGCGGGCCGGTGCCTCTGCTGCCCAGCAGCTGGGAGGCGCTTCCCGAACAGGTCGCCTACGTGCAGGAACGGGTCGGACGCGCCTTCAACGTGGTGCTGGAGGAAAGCGAGTGGCGGGAACGGCTGTACGGCCTTTCCGCGCTTGCGGCCTTCCTGTTGTTCTTCATCGCCTGGCCGGTGCGCCGCGTCCTGCTGCGCCGCTACGGCCACCGTGACATTGCGGAGCGGCCCAGTTACCGCCAGCGCGTGGTGGCGATGGCGGTGGAGGCGCTGGCCCGCTGCCTGATGCCGGTGGTGCCGACCGTGGCCCTGACCGGCTCGCTGGTCGGATTGCTGCGCGACGTGGACGACGCCGGTCCGCTGACCACCCTGATCCTGGGCGTCTCCGGCGGCCTGACGGCCTTCTTCCTGGTGACGGGCGTGGCGCGCGCCACGCTGGCGCCGGCCCCCC
>JAEZPL010000031.1 GCA_023413605.1 Pseudomonadota bacterium | reverse complement strand
GTTGATGACCGACCGCAGCACGCCCCCCCACATCGTCGTCTCGGGCCGCCTGCCTCCGCCCGTCGACGGGATGAGCCGGGTCACCGCCCTGCTGCTCGACCGGCTGCGCGCCCGCGTTCCCGTGGAGGTCGCCGATCTGTCGCCGGGCTGGAACGGCGGCGGCCCGCGCTACCACGCCACCAAGGCGTTGCGGGTGCTGCTGGCCGGGCTGCGGCTGGCGGCCGGTGCGACGAACCCGGACCGCCGCTTCTACATGCCGGTCGATTCGGGGCTGGGCATCTTCTACACCACGGCCCTGGCGGGGGCGGCGCGGCTGTTCGGGTACGAGCGTACGCTGCACCACCATTCCTTCGCCACCATCAGCCGGCCGACCTGGCGCATGAGCCTGCTGACCCGCGTGGCCGGCCCGGACTGCATGCACGTCCTGCTGTGCCCGGCCATGCAGGCGCGTTTCCAGACGCTCTACCCGGCCGCCCGGACGGGGATGAGCATGTCCAACGCCATCTTCACCCCGCCGGTGCCGCGCCCGCGCCACAGCCGGGCCGGCCCGCTGCGCATCGGCCATCTGTCGAACCTGTGCGCCGACAAGGGGCTGGACACGGTGTTCACCCTGCTGCGCGCCCTGCGCGCGGAGGACATTGACGCGAAGCTGGTGCTGGCCGGGCCGGGGCTCGGCCGCATGGACAACGCGCTGGTCGCGGCGGGGCTGGTCGCCTTCGACGGCGAGGTGGAATACCGCGGCCCGGTGGACGGGGAAGCGAAGGCCGCCTTCTACCGTGACATCGACGTCTTCGTCTTCCCCACCCAATACCGCAACGAGGCGCAGCCGCTGGTGCTGTTCGAGGCGATGGCGGCCGGCGTGCCCGTGCTGGCCTATGACCGCGGCTGCATCGGCAGCGATATCCCGCGCCCCGGCCTCGTCCCGCAGGAGCGCGACTTCGTGCAGGCGGTGCTGCCCACGCTGCGCCGCTGGGCCGGCGACCGCGACGCGCTGGCGCTCGCCTCCGAACAGGCGCACGCGCGTGCCCGCGCGGCCTACGAGGCCAGCCACGCGGGCTGTGAAGCCGTGCTGGACCGCATTGCAGGCCCGGTGACGGAACCGGCGGCATCGACGGTCCGTGCGAAACGCGCGGTCGGCTGAGAACACCTCATCCGCTCGCGCCGTCACACCCAGCGCGCCACCGCCACGCCCACGCGCGACAGGCCGACCGCCAGCGCCGCGATAGCACGGGCCGTCCAGGGCGGGGCCGGGTCCAGACGGGCTGCGTCCCGGCTGTGGCGGACCTCGTCGATCCGGCAGGCGTCGAGCAGGCGCAGCAGGTCGGGATCGGGGGCAAGGCGTCGGGCGACCGCGATCTGCCCGGCGTAGTGCCCATCCACCCAAGCCTCCACCCCCGCCACCACCGCGTAGAAGCTGGCCGGCCCAAGCCACGCCGGCAGGCCGCCCATCAGCCGGCCGGACAGCCGCCAGAAGCCCATCAGGCGGCTGCGCCGCACGGGCGGAAGGATCGCTTCGAACAGGCGCAGGTGCTCGCGCTCCACCCGGCGGTGGGAGGCGGCGAAGCGCAGCATCTCCGGATCGCGGGTGGCCCGGGCGACGCCGTCGTAGAGGTTCACCGCCACCGTCTCGCCCACATGGCTGGCGCGCAACTCCCGGATCATGCGCGGCGGCAAGGCGTCGAGGTCGAGGCGCGGCACGGCCAGCCCGGCGGTGGCCGAGGGCGGCGCGTCGGGCGAGGGGGAAAAGGCGTCCACGGGGTCAGCGCGCCCCTTCCGGACCGATGCGCGACCAGGGCAGGTCCTCGAAACCGATCTTGTGGGCGGGAGAATTGGCGCGCAGGCGGAAATCGTCCTTGTCCGGGTTCATGAAGTAGGGATCGGGCGTGCCCCCCTGGGACGAGCGCGCGTTGGCCCGCTCCGGCGCCGCGGCAGCGCGGTTGTTGCGCCCCGCCCGGTTGAGGATGTTGTTGTCCAGCCGGTATTCGCCGCCGGTCAGGCTGACCACGATCTGCTCCACCGGCACGCGGGCGTGGATGATGTTCCGCACCGCCGCGTTGTCGTGCAGGAAGCCGGCCGTGCCGGCCTTCGGCACCCATTCGAAGCGGATGAACTTGTCGCGGCCGTCGGTCAGCACGGCGATGTTGTTCTCGACCCGGTTCCTGTCGCCGCCGTGGATGAAGACCGCGGCCCAGCCCGTGTCCTCCAGGAAGTTGCCCTGGACCGTCACGTCGTTGGTCTGGTCGTCCAGGTAGATGCCGAAGCCCTTGTAGCGCACCAGCCAGTTGCCGGCCGGGTCGGTGGCGAGGCCGCCGGTGCCCCGGATGTCGTTGAAGCGGATCGCCGTGCGCGTGTCGATGTCGCTGCGCCCCAGCGTCTCGATGGCGCCGAGGTCTGCGGTCTCCCGGCCGACGTCGCGGATGCGGTTGTACTCGATCACGTTGTCGGAGTTCTTCGTCTCCGGGCTCCAGTTCTTCAGGGAGATGCCATAGCGCGCGGCGGTGCGGATGTCGTTGTGGGCGATGGTGGTGTGCGTTACCCCGGCGGCCATGACCCCGGCGCTGTAGAGGTTCACCTCGCCGATGTGGCGCATGGTGTTTGCGACGATGCGGTTGCCGCTGCTGCCCGGCGTCAGCTCGACCCCGCTGCGGCCCAGATGCTCCATACTGTTGCCGCGCACCTCGCTGTCGTCGGTGGAGGCCAGGATCACCGCCGTTCCGACCGCCGAGAAGCGGTTGTTCAGCACACGGTGCCCCTTGCCGCCCGACAGGCGCACGGCGCTGCCGTCGTAGGGTACGTCGGTGAAGGCCAGCCCTTCGATGGTGATCCGGTCGGCCTTGTCCGACCGGATCAGCGGCGACAGGCGCGCCACCACCGCCTCGCCGGACCGGGCGAAGCTGTCCGGGTCGTGCGGGCGGAGCAGAAGCCGCTTGTCTCCGGCGCGCCACGCGAACTGGCCGGGAAAGCGCAGGAAGTCCGGATGGCCGAGCAAGCGGAAGGTCGTGCCGTCGCGGAACGGGTACCAGCCGTCGCGGTCCAGCACCAGCGTGCCGTTCCGATCGATCTTCTCGATGCCGCGGATGTCGTCGGCCTGCCGTTCGCGGTCCAACGCCTGGACGCGCACGCCGGGCGCCGCCCAGCCCGGCTGCACCGTGCCGGGCGGAAAGCGGAACTGCCGCTTGTCGCCGCCGCCCTTGGCCTGCTGCGCGACGAACCAGCCGGACCGGATCGGGTCGTTGGGGTCGAAATTGCCGCTCTGCGCGGCGCGCAGGCGGACGCCGGCGGCGGTGACGTCCAGCCCCGGTTCCCGGTCCAGGGGGGCTGAGACGACGCCGTTCGGCTCCACCGTGAAGCCGGTGACGCGCTCCCCACCGGACAGCACGGGCTTTTCGCCGGGGGCGGCGGCGATGCGCAGGCCGGAATCCTCCGGCCCCAACGTCACGGTCTCGGCCAGCCGGTAGGTGCCGCCGCGCAAAAGGATGACATGCGCCCCCGCCTGACGCGCCGCGTCCACCGCGCGGGCCAGCGTGGCGACCGGGCCGTCCTTGCCGTCCGGCGTGGGTTCGGCGGAACGCCCGGACCAGCGGTCGTTGCCCTGTGGGGAGACGTGGACCGCCGTCTCGGCCGCGGCCACCGGGCCGGGCGGCGCCAGGATCAGGAGCAGTCCGAAAAGTCCGCACAAAAGCCCGTGGGTCAGCCGCGTCATGTCACCTCCGCTTCGCACGCAAGCGAAACTGGCCGCCGGGGTCGGTTGAGGCAAAAGCGCGGAAGGGGTGCCCCCAATTCGCGCAAGCCCGCCGCCCATCGTCCGTTCGCAGCCCCGCCGACGGGCTTAGAGACCTGCGGGACGTTGACAGCCCGGTGGGGATAGCCCGCTTTCGGGATGCGCTCGCCGTCTGCGCTCGTCCGAGAGGCGGACCCCGGTCCGCTTGCGAGACGTTGCTTCGACCAGACAGACCCACCCGCCGGCCGTGGCCGGACGGGTGTGCTTACTTGAGCGAGGCGGAGCCCGGCATGATCGAAACGGCGTTGATCGCACAGGTCCTGGTGGTGGTCCTTGTCGCCGTGGTGTTCCTCAGCAGCGGCACCGCGTCGATGTTCCACCCGCTGACCTACTATCTGGTCTTCCACACGCTGGTCTTCGTCATCCGCCCCGTGCTGGTGTACACCTTCAACATCGACAACGTCTGGCTGTTCATCGGCTACTGGCCCAGCGCCACGGAATTCGTAAGGTCGCTGTCCGTCAGCTCGACGGCGCTGATCGTCTTCGCCATCGCCTGCGGCTACGCCGGGCGGGTCAAGCCGGACCTCAGCCGGACGCCCACCTTCACCTTCGACAAGCTGGACATCACCGCCTTCGCCATGACGGTCGTCGCGCTGGCGCCGCTGGCGGTCTATTCCGCCGTCCTGCGGCAGGAAGGGGCGGACTTCAGCGGCACCGGCGACGTGCAGATGGAGCGCGACCCGCTGACCGGGCAGCCGGTGTACGTCAACACCACGGGCTACATCGCCGAAGCGCACTCCATGGGCCTGCCGCTGACGCTGGGCATCATCTGGGTCAGCCGCTTCCACCCGCTGTCCTTCCTCCCCTTCATCGCCTTCGTCAGCTACCGCGCCTATCTGGGCTGGGGGCGCTGGGCGATCATCATGGGCGTGCTGGGCATGGTGCTGCTGGTGCTGTACCACACGCGGGCCAAGTGGTTCCGCTGGTGGCAGGTGGCCATCGGCCTGCCGGTGCTGCTGCTGTTCCACACGCTGGGCAACAACCGCGATTTCCTGCGCGGCGTCCTGGATGGCAGCGTCAGCCCCTTCAACATGTTCCGCATGTTCGACGGCGGCGCCAGCTCCTTCGTCGACAGCGTGTCCAACCAGGACATCGCCAACTTCGACTTCCTGGCCTTCATCCTGTGGGCCGTGCCGGAGCAGTCCGGGACCTACACCTGGTTCACCCAATACCTGCAACTGTTCACCGAGCCGATCCCGCGCATGCTGTGGCCGGACAAGCCCATCGGCGCGCCGGTCAAATGGGTGTCGCTGCACGACTACGGCAACTTCGCCAACCTCACCACCTCGCTGGCCGGCGACGGCTGGATGAGCGGCGGGTGGATCGGGATGATCGTCACCATGCTGGTGGTCGGCCTGATCCTCGGCCGGATGCACCGCTGGTTCTGGGAAAGCGGGTTCCAGAACCGCTATGCCGTGCTGTTCTACTGCGCCTTCATCCCGCTGTCGCTGCAATGGTTCCGCGACGGCAACATCACCATCGTCAAGTTCGGCTTCTTCTCGCTGCTGCCGATCCTGCTGTGGATCGCGCTGACCAAGTTCCTGCGCGCCTGGATCCGGATCGGCGAGGATGCGGAACGGTCGATCCTCCGCCTGCCGACCGAACGCTCGTGAGAACGGCATGACACATCGTTTCCGGGGGATCGACAGCCTCGTCCTGCGGGGAATCGCGCTGGTGGCGGCGGTGGTGCTGCCGCTCGCCCACGCGCTGGATCCGCCCGACGGCGACCTGACCCGCCTGGGCGGCTTTCCGGAGAACCGGTTCGGCCCCACCGCCCCGCAGGCGATCTTCTCGCCGCCGCTGGTCGAGGCGGCGCGGCCCGGCACGCCTTACGACGTGGTGGTGATCGGCGACGGCTTTTCGCAGCCGGTTCCGGGCGACGCCCACACGCCCTACGGCCATTACTGGACCGATCATCTGCGCAACCTGACCGGCCTGTCGGTCGGGGTGCAGCATCTGGACGAGGTCTCCGTGGTCGACTATCTGGCCTCCGCGGATTTCCGGGACCATCCGCCGCGCGCGCTGATCCTGCAGGTGGCGGAGCGCGACCTGCCAGACCGCACGGCGGCCAGGCCGCCGGTGGAGAACCTGCTGCGCCCCACCCCCGTCGCGGCCGATCAGGCGTCGGCTGGCCAGGGAGGTGCCGCCCGGCTGCCGCCCCTGCCCCCGCGCCCGCTGGGCCACAAGCCGCAACGTCTGGTGCGCGCCCGCGCGCACGCCTGGACCGCGCCGCCGGTCGGCTACGCCATGGACATCCTGGTCAAGGCCCTGCCGCGCACGCTGCTGGACCTGCCGAACCCCGCGGTGGAGGAACGGACGCTGGTCTACGCGGGGCTGTTCACCTCGGCGGCGTCCACCAGCACGCTGTTCCGCAGCGACGACTTCGACCCCTGGCGCGCCGACCGCGCCTTCCTGGAGGAACGGCGCCGCACGCTCCGCCGGATCCAGACGGCGGTGGAGGCCAACGGGAAGACGACATTCGTCCTGATGGTGGCGCCGGACAAGGGGACCGTCTATGCCGACTTCCTGCTGGAACCTCCGCCCGTGCACTCCGCCGTGGAGGAGGTGTTCGCCGGCGATCCGGCCCTGCACCTCGCCCCGCTCGCCTCCGGCATGAAGGCGCTGGCGGCCGGGGGCGCCACCGACCTCTACAAGCCGAACGACAGCCGCTGGGGGACGGAGGGGCAGCTGTACGCCGCCCGCGTCATCTTCGCCACGCTGGGGCGGCTGGGCGTCCTGGTCGCGACCGAATCGCCGAACGTGGCCACCCTGCCCTGCAAGTCGCCGTACCCCGACTGCATCCCTTTTCAAGTCCAGACCGACTGACCACCACCTAAGTCAGCCCCTTTCACGGCAGCATGAACTTCGAGGACCGCTCGGCCATGGCTCACCACACCCCCGCGGAGGGCGTCGCGCGCGACGTCGCGGCGATCGTCGTCACCCACAACCGTCTGCCGCTGCTGCCCACCTGCATCGCCGCGATTTACCGGCAGAACCCGCGGCCGGACCGCATCGTGGTGGTGGACAGCGGCTCCAGCGACGGCACGCCGGAATGGCTGGCCGCGCAGCAGGAGGAACTGGGCGACACGCTGGTCGTCGTGCGGCAGGCCAACTGCGGCTCCGCCGGGGCCTACCACACCGCCTTCGACACGGCGCTGGGGCTGGGCCACCGCTGGATCTGGAGCACCGACGACGACGGCATCCCGCAGCCCGGTGCCCTGGCCGAACTGCTGGCCCAGGCGGAGCGGCACGGG